>PAFP01000036.1 GCA_002704185.1 Candidatus Pelagibacter sp. | reverse complement strand
GTGGGATCCATGTCGTGAATGCTTTTACCCGCATCTTGTTCTAAATGAAGTCTTTCAATACCAATTTCTTTAGTACCATACGACATATCAAGAATTACTTTTCCTTCTCCAACTATTGGGTTTTTATATTGAGATATCTGATAACCCTGTGGCAAATCTGCATAGAAGTAATTTTTTCTATCAAAAATTGAGAAATTATTAATTTTAGCATTTAATCCTAAGCCTGTTTTTATTGCTTGCTCAACACAAAATTTATTTATAACTGGCAACATGCCTGGCATAGCAGCATCTACCAAGCTAACTTGCGAATTTGGTTCCTGACCGAATTTAGTAGCGGAAGACGAAAATAACTTAGCCTCTGACAGAATCTGCGCATGAACTTCCAGTCCAATTACAACTTCGTACTCCCCCTTTTTACCTTTTAAATAATAATTAAATTTATCAGTCATTAATCCACCAGTCTTCTACACTTGCTTTAAATTTTATTTCACCTTCTAAAGCATAAGAAATATTAAGAATTTTTTGTTCATCAAACTGCTTTCCTATTACTTGTAGTCCTAAGGGAAGATTATTGTGGTCGTAACCTGCGGGAATTGATATTCCAGGTAAACCAGCTAGATTAGTTGGTACAGTGAACACATCATTTAGATACATTGAAATAGGATCGTTAGTTTTTTCTCCAATCGAAAAAGCAGACGATGGTGCTGTAGGCGTTAAAATTGCATCTACTTCTTTGTAAACATTATCAAAATCTTTTTTTATCATGTTCCTAACTTTTTGTGCTTTTAGATAGTAGGCATCATAATAACCGGATGACAAAACATAGGTGCCAATTAGTATTCGTCTTTTAACTTCTCTACCAAATCCTTCTGCCCTTGTATTTTCATACATTTCTATTAAATCATTACCCTTAGACCTAAAACCATATCTTACTCCATCATATCTTGCTAAATTAGACGAAGCCTCTGCTGGCGCAATTATATAATATGTGGGAAGCGCATATTTTGTATGCGGAAGAGAAACATTTTTTATCTCGCATCCTAATAATTTACAAATTTCGATACCTTTGTCCCAAAGTTTTTGAATTTCTTTAGGCATACCCTCAACTACATATTCTTTAGGAATTCCGATTTTTGTTCCTTTAATATTTTTTGATAGTTTATGTAAAAAGTTTTCACTATTTTTTTTTGATGACGTAGAATCTTTATGATCGTAGCCAGATATAACTTCTAACATTAACGCTGCGTCTTTTACATTCTTAGTCATAGGACCTGCTTGATCTAATGACGATGCAAAAGCAACAATTCCCCATCTAGAACACCTTCCGTATGTAGGCTTCAATCCAACTATACCTGTAAATGATGCTGGTTGTCTTATAGAACCACCTGTATCTGTTCCTACTGTAGATACTGTTAAATTAGCAGCAACGGCTGATGAGCATCCTCCAGACGAGCCTCCTGGCACTAAATCATTTTTATTTCTGTATGGATTAATTACATTTCCATAAAAACTAGTTTCATTAGAAGATCCCATTGCGAATTCATCACAATTTAATTTTCCAAGTAGTATCGCATCCTGATCCCACAGTTTCGATGTGACTGTAGATTCATATTGTGGCTTAAAACCTTTTAATATTTTACTCGATGCTGTGGTTTGTAAATTTTTAGTACAAAATAAATCTTTTACTGCTATAGGGGCTCCAAATAATTTTTTATTTTTATCTAGTTTTTTATCTAAACTTTTTGCTTTATTGATTGCTTGCTCAAAATTACTTTCGATGTAACAATTCAGCTTTTTTGATTTATTTACTCTCTTTATATAAGCGTTTGTTACCTCTTCGCATGATATAGATTTGTTTTTAATATTAGTAACCGTATCAACAAGTGAAAGTTTAGTGATATCACCCATTATTCTATAACCTTTGGTACCACATAATAATCCTCATTGTCTTCAGGAGAATTTTTCAGAATATCATATTTAGCATTGATTTTTTTAACTTCGTCATCTCTTAAAACGGCTTTTTCATTTACTACTGATGACAATGGTTCAATGTTATCAATATTGAGTTCGTTTAATTGGTCAACAAATTTAATAATTGAATTCAAATCTTTAATCATTTCCTCTTCAAACTTAGAATTTGTTGAAATCCTCGATAACTTTGAAATTTTTTTTACTGTATTTTTTGTAATTGCCATTAGACTTAATGAAATTTTAGTTTAAAATATCATTTAGATGAAAACAATCAACATAATAGAGAATAAAGACTTTTCTGGAATTGTA
This sequence comes from Candidatus Pelagibacter sp., assembly GCA_002704185.1. GTDB lineage: Bacteria > Pseudomonadota > Alphaproteobacteria > Pelagibacterales > Pelagibacteraceae. The sequence goes on along the minus strand of PAFP01000036.1, from coordinate 8,825 downwards.
GGAAAAAATTGCAGATTATTAGGTATTGACCCTGGAAAAAAAAACATAGGAATTGCCATAAGCGATCCAGGACAAAAAATAGCGACTCCTCACAAAACAGTCATTTTAAAAAAGTTTAAAAAGTTTGTGCAAGAATTAAATTCAATTATAATTGAATACCAAATTAGAGGCATAGTGATCGGGAATCCAATAAATATGGACGGTTCTAGTGGGCCAAGATCTCAATCAGCTAAAGATTTAGCTAAAAATATATCTCAAATAACAAAATTACCTTTAACTTTATGGGATGAAAGATTATCAAGCGAAGGGGTATTTAAGATAATGTCTGACTTAGATGTAAATACAACAAAAAAACTTGAAAAACTTGATGAAAATGCCGCTGGTTTTATTTTACAAGGCTTTTTAGATTATTTAAATAAATAACTTGCTAAAATTGTAAAATCAGCCTATTACCCTCATTTTAATGGCTGTATTAAAAAAAAAACATGCTGTTAAAAAATCACCTCAGCACCTTTTAGGTATCCAAGATCTATCAATTCCTACAATTCAAAAAATACTAGAGTCAAGTTTAGAATTTGTTGAGTTAAATAGACAGTCCGAAAAGAAACTGAAGTTATTAAATGGAAAAACACAAATAAATCTCTTTTTTGAAAGTTCAACACGTACATTAAGTTCTTTTGAACTTGCTGGAAAAAGGTTAGGCGCGGACGTCATGAACATGAACGTATCAAATTCAGCAATAAAAAAAGGAGAAACTCTTATAGATACCGCAATGACACTTAATGCTATGCATCCAGATATTTTAGTAATCAGACATCAAGATTCTGGGGCAGCTAATCTATTATCTCAAAAGGTTAATTGCTCTGTGATAAATGCAGGTGATGGTAGAAGAGAACATCCTACACAAGCTTTGTTAGATGCCATGACAATTAGAATGAAAAAAGGAAAAATTGAGGGATTAGTTGTAGTGATTTGTGGAGACATAATNCATTCACGTGTTGCAAGATCAAATATATATTTATTAAATATGCTTGGCGCAGAAGTAAGAGTAATCGGTCCATCAACATTAATGCCGAGTAATATTGAAAAACTTGGAGTACAATCTTTTACAAACATGGAAGAAGGTTTAAAAAACGCAGATATAATTATGATGCTAAGAATGCAAACAGAAAGAATGGATGGATCTTACGTTCCATCTACTAGAGAATATTACGAATTCTTTGCGCTTGATTATAAAAAAATTAAAAAAGCAAAAAGCGATGCCTTAATAATGCATCCTGGACCAATGAACAGGGGAATTGAAATTGATACAAATTTAGCTGACGATATTAACAGAAGTATTATTATCGAACAAGTTGAGATGGGAGTGGCAGTTAGAATGGCATGTTTAAAACTTTTATTAATTGAAAAATGAAAAAAAAAGCTATTACAAATGTAAGAATTATAGATCCGAAAAATAAAGTCGATCAAATTGGTGGTATATTAATTAATGAACTTGGACAAATTGAAAAAGTTGGAACTGAAATTACAAAAGAAAATATTGGAGACATTCAAATATTTAATTGTCAAAACAAAGTCGCTATACCAGGCTTAATAGATTCAAGAGTATTTGTTGGAGAACCTGGATATGAATACAAAGAAAACTATAGAACATTAAGTGAAGCAGCACTATCGGGAGGTGTTACTTCTGTAATAACGATGCCAAATACAAATCCTGTAATTGATAATGTATCAACTCTTGATTTTATTAAGAGGAGAGCTAGAGACAAATCTATAATCAAAATATACCCATTAGCTTCATTAACAAAAAATATATTAGGTAAAGAAATGTGCGAGTTTGGTTTATTAAAACTAAGGGGAGCTTATGGTTTTACTGATGGCGTACAATCTGTTCAGAATAATAGAGTTATGGATCACATTTTTAATTATGCAAAAAATAAAGATGCTTTAGTTCTACAATTTATTCAAGATAACGAATTATCAGAAAACGGTGTAATTAATGAAGGAATAGTTTCAACTAGATTGGGACTTAAGGGAATATCTGAAAAGGCTGAACAAATAATTTTAGATAGAGATTTAAGGTTATTAAGTGAATATAAATCAAAATATCACGCCTCGCTCATTTCAACAAAAAAATCATTATCAATAATCGATTATTGGAAAAAACAAAAACTTGATTTTACAACATCAGTTTCTATAAATAATTTGTCTTTAAATGAAAATGACATTGGTGAATTTAGAACATTTTTAAAATTATCTCCACCTTTAAGAACCGAAGAAGATCGACTAGCATTAATTGATGGTTTAAATAATTCATTAATTGATATTATAGTGTCAGATCATAAACCCGAAGATGAAGAGTCAAAACGTCTAACTTTTCAACAAGCAACTTCTGGGGCTTCTGGAATCGAAAGCTTATTGTCATTAGCTTTAGAATTATATCATAATAAATCAAGTGAACTAACAACTTTAATAAGATCTATGACATCAAATCCTGCTAAATTATTTGATCTTAATGCAGGTAGTTTTGATAAAAATTGTCCAGCTGATATTGCTATTATTGATTTAAATAAACCTTGGGTTCTAAAAAGAGAAAATATGAAATCAAAGTCCAAAAATACAGCAATAGAAAACAAGAAATTACAAGGTAAAGTAGAAATGACTTTTTTAAATGGTAACTTAGTATTTGAAAATAAATGAGTTTTTTAATAGTTTCGATTTTTTCGTATTTATTGGGGAGTATACCCTTTGGTTTATTATTTTCAAAAATTTTTGGCCTAGGTGACATAAGAAATGTTGGTTCTGGAAATATTGGAGCTACAAATGTTTTAAGAACTGGGAACAAAGTGGCAGCTGTTTTAACTCTTTTTTTTGATATTTTTAAGGGCGCTTTAGCATTAATGATTACAAAAAATTTTTATATTGACTTAATCTTTTTGTCTTTCATTGCAGTTTATCTGGGGCACATTTTTCCAATTTGGCTTAAATTTAAAGGTGGCAAAGGAGTTGCAACATTTATTGGAGGTTTAATTGTTATTAATTATAAAATATGTATTATATTTTTAATTTCTTGGGCATTAATAACAAAAATATTTAAAATATCTTCTCTATCTGCATTAATAGCATTCTTTATAATTTTTATTTATTCAGTTATATTTGAGCAAAAGGATTTCATGATTTTGATATCATTTTTTTTAGTTATTAATTTTTTTACACACAGACAAAATATTATAAGATTGATCAAGGGCGAAGAAACCAAAATTAAAAGCTAAGCATTTCCTTGATTTTTTGATTATTTTTGAAAAGAAATTGACAAATATCGTTTTTTTTGCAAGTTAAATTTTAATGAATTTATTAATTGTAGAAAGTCCTGCAAAAGCGAAAACCATCAATAAATATCTTGGTTCAGATTACGTTGTTTTAGCAAGTTATGGTCATGTAAGAGATCTTCCATCAAAAAATGGGTCCGTAGATACAGATAATAATTTTAATATGACATGGGAAATAGATACAACATCAAAAAAATATATTAAAGAAATTACTGATGCCGCGAAGAAAGCAAGCAAAATTATTTTAGCAACTGACCCGGACCGAGAGGGAGAGGCTATTGCGTGGCACGTTAAACATATTCTAGAAGAAAGAAAATTAACAAAGGATAAAAAAATTGAGAGAGTGGTTTTTAACGAAATTACAAAAAAAGCTGTAACAAATGGCATACAAAACCCGAGAGATATAAATATTGAACTCGTAAACGCATACCTAGCAAGAAGAGCCTTGGATTACCTAGTCGGTTTTAATATATCTCCAATTTTGTGGACTAAATTACCTGGGTCCAAATCTGCAGGAAGAGTACAATCCGTTGCTCTTAAAATTATATCAGAGAGAGAGCATGAAATTGAGCTATTTAAACCAGTAGAGTATTGGTCAATTAAGTGTGTATTTGAAAATAATAATAAAGACAAAATAAATTCAAAATTAAGTCTGTTAAATGAAAAAAAAATAGAAAAATTTTCTTTTGTAAATAAGCAAGCTACTGACTCTGCAATACTAAATATAAAAAATTCGAATTTTTTTATAACTAATATTGAGAGTAAACCTTTTAAAAGAAATCCATACGCTCCATTTAGAACTTCTACCCTTCAACAGGATGCATCAAGAAAACTGGGCTTTAGTGCATCAAGAACAATGCAGATTGCGCAAAGACTATATCAGGGTATTGATATAGATGGAGATACAATAGGATTAATAACTTATATGAGGACTGATGGTATTGAAATATCCAAAGATGCAATTGAAGATTGTAGAAAATATATAAAAAAAGATATAGGTGATAAATATTTGCCTAAAGAGATTAGAAGTTACTCTGGTAAAAAAGCTAAAAATGCACAAGAGGCGCATGAAGCTATAAGACCTACAGATATAAATAGATCTCCAAGTAGTTTAAGATCAATTTTAGATAGAGATCAAATTAGATTATATGAACTAATTTGGAATAGAACAGTAGCATCACAAATGGAAAGTGCTGAATTCGAAAGGACAATTGTTGACATAGGCAATGAGACAAAAAAAACTTCTTTTAGAGCGAATGGATCTGTTGAAAAGTTTGATGGTTTTTTAAAAGTTTATAAAGAAATTAAAGATGATGATAATAAAGAAAAAGAAGAAGATGATAATCAATTACCTAAACTTTCATTGAACGAAAAGTTAAAAATTGATCAACTTATTAACGATCAACATTTTACACAACCGCCTCCGAGATATTCTGAAGCTAGTTTAGTAAAGAAATTAGAAGAATTAGGTATTGGGAGACCATCAACGTACGCAAGTATAATCTCTGTTTTAACAACTAGAAATTACGTAGAGTTGACCAATAAAAAATTTATACCTACAGATAGGGGTAAATTAATCACTGCTTTTTTAGATAAACTATTTAATAAATATGTTGATTATAATTTTACAGCAGGATTAGAAGATAGCTTAGATGATATTACATCAGGTAAGACCCAATGGATTGATGTTTTGACAAGGTTTTGGGATGATTTCAACAATAACGTAAATCAAGTAAAGGAATTAAGGACTAGAGCAATCTTAGATATGATGAACGACTCTCTAGGTGATATAATTTTTGATAAAAAAGAAAATGGTGAACAAAATAGAATTTGCTCTTGTGGAAAAGATGGTCAACTAAGTTTAAAAATTGGAAGATTTGGTGCTTTCATCGGTTGCTCAAAATATCCTGACTGTAAATTTACGAGACCTTTATCAAGAATTAAAGCAGCAGAACAGCAATTTCTATCGGAGCCAAAAGAAATTGGATTAAATGATACTGGAGAAAAAATAGTTTTAAAAAATGGAAGATTTGGTCCTTATCTTCAGTCTGGGGAAGATGAAAAGAAACTTGTAAATGTTTCTATACCAAAGGGTTTAGAGCTAGACCAAATTGATTTAGAGAAAGCTAAATTTTTATGCTCTCTTCCAAAAACTTTAGGAAAATATCCTGAAAATGATGAGGATATTTTGCTTTACAATGGAAGATATGGACCATATTTAAAATGTGGAAAAAAATCAGCTAGTTTAGAAGTTCCATCAGATATATTTAGTATTGGATTAAATAAAGCAATAACTTTAATTGCAGAAGCCAAGCCCGGCAGAAGATCGTCAAATGAAATAAAAAACTTAGGTGAGCATCCAGTGGACAAAAAACCAATAAAAGTTATGAAAGGTCAATTTGGTCCTTATATAAAATATAAATCAATCAACGCTACAATTCCAGACGACAAAGATCCTGAAAATATAACTATTGAAGAAGCGCTTGATTTTATTGCAAGAAGAATAGAATATGATGAAAACAAAAAAGGGAAAAAAAAGAAAAAAAAATAATAAAAATGTCAGAAATAGATGAAATATTAAAGAAATTAAAAATAATAATTCCAAATCCTCCAGCTCCAGTAGGAAATTACGTTGCTTACAATTTAATTGGCAATATAATTTATATATCAGGTCAACTTCCTATTGATAACAATGGCAAATTAATAAAGGGGGAAATAAATAATGAACTTGATTTATCTAAGGGATATGAAGCCGCGAAATTATGTATGTTAAATGCTCTGGGTCATTTAAAAAAAGCAGTTGGAAATCTAGATAGAGTGAATAAGTGTATTAAAATTATTGGTTATATAAATGCTAATGAAAATTTTGAAAAACATCCAATTATTTTAAATGCTGCATCAGATTTACTTGTAAACATATTTGGTGAAAGAGGTAAACATGCTAGAGCTGTTGTTGGTGTAAAATCACTTCCTTTGGGAGCGACGCTTGAAATTGAAAGTTTGTTCGAAATTAATTAGTTTTTAATTTAACATTCTTGTTTATTTTAATTTCAAATCTGTCGTTATTAACATCTATAGTAACAAAACCACCATTTTTTAGTCTTCCATGTATTATTTCATCGGCAAGAGGTTTTTTAATCTCATTTGTTATCACTCTGCCAATTGGTCTCGCCCCCATTGTTTCAGAGTAACCTTTTTTATTAATTAAATCATAAGTTTTATCTGTCAATTGGATGGTTATGTCCCTGGGATTTAATTGAGTCTCTAGCTGCATGATAAACTTGTTGGTTATTTGATTTACGATATTTCTTTCAAGTCTATTAAAATTTATGATTGCATCTAACCTATTTCTAAACTCTGGACTAAATAATTTATTTATCGAATTAATATCTATTATAGCGCTTCTTTTTTTGTTAAATCCAATTTCGTTTTTTTCTAGATCCGATGCTCCTGCATTTGTGGTTAATATTAAAATAACATTTCTAAAATCAATATTTTTTCCATTTTGATCTTTTAGCTTACCATAATCCATTACTTGTAATAAAATATTAAATATATCGGGATGAGCTTTCTCAATCTCATCCAATAACAATACAGAGTAAGGGTTTTTTTCAATTGCCTCAGATAATAGACCACCTTGTTCAAATCCAATATATCCTGGTGGTGCACCTATTAATTTTGAAATAGTATGCTTTTCTGAAAATTCAGACATATCAAACCTAATAAGCTCAATACCCAAGGTAATTGATAGCTGTTTGGCTAATTCAGTTTTTCCAACACCTGTAGGACCACTAAATAAATAGTTTCCAATTGTTTTAGTTAAATCTCTTAATCCCGATCTAGATAACTTTATTGCGCTTGACAATGCATCAATGGCATGATCTTGACCATAAATAACTCTCTTCAAAGTCTTAGGTAATTCTTTGTAATATTCTTGATCTTGATACGTAATAGTTTTTTTTGGTATTTTTGTCATTTTAGATACAATGGACTCTACATCTAACTCGTTTAAAGACACCTTTTTTTTATCCGGAGGTTTAAGTGACTCATAGGCACCTAATTCATCAATTATATCAATAGCCTTGTCTGGTAATCTTTTATTACCGATATATTTAGATGATAAATCAACTGCAGACTTAATTGCATCGTCAGAATATTTGACATTGTGAAAATCTTCATATTTTTTCTTTAAACCAAATAATATCTTATAAGTGTCCTCTATTGTTGGTTCACATACATCGATTTTTTGAAATCTCCTTTGAAGAGCACGATCTTTTTCAAAATAATTCCTGTATTCAACAAATGTAGTGGAACCTATGCATTTTATTTTCCCCGCTTGAAGTTCTGGTTTCAACATATTCGCAGCATCCATAGAATTGCCAGATGTAGATCCTGCTCCAATTAAAGTATGAATCTCATCAACAAATAATATATTTTTTTCGTTTTTTTCAACTTCTTTAATTATTGACTTTAATCTTTCTTCAAAGTCACCGCGATATCTAGTTCCTGCAATCAACATGCCCATGTCTAAAGAGTATATTTTTGAACCATTTAAAATTTCAGGAACTTCTTTTTTATAGATTTTATTTGCTAGACCTTCTACAATTGCTGTTTTACCGACGCCAGGATCACCTACGAGCAATGGATTGTTCTTAGTTCTTCTGCATAAAATTTCAGTAAGCCTACTAATTTCATCATCGCGTCCTATAAGATTATCTATTTTATTTTGCGATGCTTTTACGATTAGATTAACACAATACGTATCTAATGCTGTTTTTTCATATTTCTTTTTGGTTTCTGTACTTGTGTCTAAATTTTCGGTGTAACTAAAATTTTCTATTTTGGTAATTCCATGAGATATAAAATTTACTACATCATATCGTGTCACTTCTTGCTCTTGTAAAAAATAAGTTGCATGACTTTCTCTTTCTGCAAATAGTGATACCAATATATTTGCCCCTGTTACTTCATTTTTACCCGAAGATTGTACGTGCACAATAGATCTTTGAATGACTCTTTGAAAGCCAGCGGTTGGTTGAGGATCATTTTTATTTTCAGAATTAACAATATTGTCTAATTCATTTTCTATATAAAATTCTAAATTTTCCTTTAATAAATTCGTATCAACGCTACAAGCCTTCATCACATTTGATGAATCGTCTTCATCTATAAGGGAAAACAATAAATGCTCCAAAGTAACATATTGATGATTTTTTTCAGCTGCTAAATTAAAAGCATTTGAAATTGCTTTTTCCAATGATTTAGTGAAAGTTGCCATTATATTTTTTTTGAGACACACCTCAAAGGATAAGAATTATCTTTAGAGTATTTATTTACAGCTTTTAATTTTGTTATACCAGCATCTATAGGATAAATTCCACATAACGCTTTACCAGAGGTATGAATTAACATCATAATTTTTTTCGCTTCAATATTGTTTTTATAAAAAAATTTAATTAAAATTTTAACAACAAATTCCATAGTTGTAAAATCATC
>PAFP01000035.1 GCA_002704185.1 Candidatus Pelagibacter sp. | reverse complement strand
TTTCAAATATTTTAAAAAGTTTTAATAAAATAATTTCAAAGATCAGGGGTGAAATTATTGTAGAAATCGAAAGTCCAGAGGAAATATCAGAAAAAAATAAAAAAATTTTAATTGAGGATTTACAAAGTCGATACAAATCTAACATAAAAGTTTTATTTAGGTTGAATAAAGATTTAATTTCTGGTTCAAGAATAAAGATAGGGAGTTTGATGATAGATAGTTCATTAAAAACAAAATTAAATAAAATTACAAAAAACATTCAATAAATTCAATGGATATAAACCCTTCAGAAATAACAAAAGTTATAAAAGATAAAATAAAGCATTTTAATAAAGAAGCTGAAACAAATGAAGTTGGACAAGTGCTTTCAGTTGGAGATGGTATAGCAAGAATATATGGTTTAGACAATGTTCAAGCAGGAGAAATGGTTGAATTTTCTGAAGGAACTAAGGGAATGGCTCTTAATTTAGAATCTGACAATGTTGGTATAGTTATTTTCGGAGATGATAGTAAAATTAAAGAGGGAGATATAGTTAAGAGAACTGGAAGCATTGTAGATGTCCCTGTTGGTAAAGAATTGCTTGGTAGGGTTGTGGATGGGCTTGGTAATCCAATTGATGGAAAAGGTCCTATTAAGAGTGCTAAACGATCTAGAGTTGAAGTAAAAGCACCAGGTATAATTCCTAGAAAATCTGTTAGTGAACCAATGCAAACGGGATTAAAGGCTATAGATAGTTTAATTCCAATTGGTAGAGGACAAAGAGAATTAATTATAGGTGACAGGCAAACTGGTAAAACTGCTATAGCTATTGATACAATAATTAACCAGAGAGAAAATAATAAGTCTAAAGACGAAAAAAAAAAACTATACTGCATCTATGTTGCAATCGGTCAAAAGAGGTCTACGGTAGCTCAGATAGTAAAGACATTACAAGACTCAGGTGCAATGGACTATTCCATAGTAGTCGCCGCAACAGCATCAGACCCTGCACCACTTCAATTTTTAGCTCCTTACACTGGATGTACAATGGGAGAATTTTTTAGGGATAATGGCATGCATTCTCTAATTGTCTATGATGACCTTTCAAAACAAGCTGTAGCATATAGACAAATGTCTTTACTTTTACGTAGACCACCAGGTAGAGAAGCGTTTCCCGGAGATGTTTTTTATTTACATAGCAGACTTTTAGAACGCGCTGCAAAATTAAACGATGATAATGGAGGGGGTTCTTTAACTGCACTACCAATTATAGAAACACAAGCCAGCGATGTTTCTGCCTACATACCTACAAATGTAATTTCTATTACCGATGGTCAGATATTCCTTGAAACAGAATTATTTTTTCAAGGTATAAGACCAGCTGTAAATGTAGGAATTTCAGTATCAAGAGTCGGATCTGCAGCTCAAATTAAGGCAATGAAAAAAGTTGCTGGATCAATTAAACTAGAATTAGCGCAGTATAGGGAAATGGCAGCATTTGCTCAATTTGGTTCTGACTTAGATGCTTCTACACAACAACTATTAAAACGAGGGTCAAAATTAACTGAACTTTTAAAACAGAGTCAATATTCACCACTAAAGGTGGAAGAGCAGGTTATTAGTATATACGCGGGTGTCAAAGGTTACCTTGACAATATTGATAATAATAAAATTAAGGAATTTGAAACAGAGTTGTTGGAAACAGTTAGAACAAAATCGCCGGAAATGTTGAAATCAATTTCGGATACAGGGAAATTAGATGACCAAAAAGAGGATAATTTAAAAAATATATTAGATAATTTGAGAGAAGATTTTAAAGATGCCTAGTTTAAAAGATTTAAGAAATAGGATTACGAGTGTAAAATCTACGCAAAAAATTACTAAAGCGATGAAAATGGTAGCTGCAGCAAAATTAAGAAAAGCTCAAGAGAATGCTGAAAAAAGTCGATTTTATTCAGAGAAAATGAATGAAATTATCATTAATTTAAAAAACTCTATTACAGATATGTCGTCAGCTCCACGGTTGCTAACAGGCAATGAATCGAATGAAAAACATTTGTGTGTAGTAATGACTGCAGATAGAGGATTATGTGGTGGGTTTAATACAAATATCTGTAAAAAGTCACGTGAATTTATGAATAAACTACTAATGAATGGCAAAGAATTAAAAATTATTACAGTCGGTTCAAAGTCATATGACCAGTTAAGAAGAATATATGGTAAATATATTATTGAAAAAATTTCTTTTAAAAATCAAAAAAAAATTAAAGTATCTGATGCTAATCTTATATCAAATAAAATAATATCAATGTTTTATGATAGAGAATTTGATATATGCACTATATTTTACAGCAAATTTAAGTCTGTAATCTCACAGGAGCCAGTAGAACAACAAATTATACCAGTTAAAAACGACGACTTAATAAAAAATAATCAAATTGATCTTGTACAATATGAATATGAGCCAGATGAACAAGAGATATTAAATAATTTATTACCAAAAAATATATCTACGCAGATTTTAAAAGGACTATTAGAAAATGCTGCAAGTGAGCAGGGTGCAAGAATGTCAGCAATGGATAATGCAAGTAGAAATGCAGGAGATTTAATAGAAAAATTAACTATAAATTATAATAGAAGTAGGCAAGCAGTTATTACAAAAGAATTAATTGAAATTATATCAGGAGCAGAAACATTATAATTATGAAAAATAAATTTGGAATGATAACTCAAGTTATTGGAGCGGTGGTAGATATCAAATTTAATGAGTATCTACCTGAGATATCAAGTGCTTTAGAGTGCGATAATAATGGAAACAAACTAATATTAGAAGTAGCTCAACATTTAGGAGAGAATACCGTACGTACAGTCTCAATGGATACGACCGAGGGACTTAAAAGGGGGGATAAAGTAATTGATACTGGTTCTCCTATTAAAGTTCCTGTTGGACCAGAGACCCTAGGAAGAATAATAAACGTAGTTGGTGATCCAATTGATGAAAGAGGCGAACTTAAGACGAAAGAAAAATGGCCAATTCACAGACCAGCACCTTTGTTTATTGAACAATCTACTGAGACTGAGGTTTTAGTAACTGGAATAAAGGTAGTTGATTTGTTAGCTCCATACGCAAAAGGTGGTAAAATTGGATTATTTGGTGGTGCTGGTGTCGGTAAGACAGTATTAATTATGGAATTAATTAATAATGTAGCTAAGGCTCACGGAGGTTATTCTGTTTTTGCTGGAGTAGGTGAAAGAACTCGAGAAGGTAATGATTTATATCATGAAATGATTGAGTCTGGTGTTATCAAAACTAACAGCAAAGGTTCTAAAGCGGCTTTAGTATATGGTCAAATGAACGAGCCTCCTGGAGCTAGAGCACGAGTAGCTTTGTCGGGCTTAACAATTGCTGAATACTTTAGAGATAAAGAGGGACAGGATGTTCTATTTTTTGTTGATAATATATTTAGATTTACCCAAGCTGGTTCGGAAGTTTCTGCTCTTTTAGGTAGAATCCCTTCAGCAGTAGGATACCAGCCAACTCTAGCAACTGATATGGGTAATTTGCAAGAAAGAATTACTACGACAAATAAAGGATCAATTACTTCTGTGCAAGCGATATATGTCCCAGCTGATGATTTAACAGACCCAGCTCCTGCAACTTCATTTTCACATTTAGATGCAACGACTGTTTTATCAAGACAAATTGCTGAACTTGGAATATATCCTGCTGTAGATCCGTTAGATTCTACATCTAGAATATTAGATCCTAGAATAGTTGGAGATGAACATTATAGAGTGGCACGAGAAGTACAAAAAATACTACAAACTTATAAGTCTTTACAGGATATTATTGCAATATTAGGTATGGATGAACTTTCAGAGGAAGACAAATTAATTGTGGCTAGAGCTAGAAAAATTCAGAGATTTTTATCTCAACCTTTCTTTGTGGCTGAAGTTTTCACAGGTTCACCAGGTAAATTAGTAGATTTAGACGCTACGATAAAAGGTTTTGATTCTATTTGTAAAGGTGATTTTGATCATTTGCCAGAAGCTGCTTTTTATATGGTTGGTACAATAGAAGAAGCAATAGAGAAAGCTGAAAAAATGGCAAAAGAAGCAGCGGCCTGAAATGGAAGTAAATTTAGTTGCACCAGATAAAATAGTTTTTTCAGCAAAGGATATCAGCATGGTAAGTGTACCTGGTATAGAGGGTAATATGGGTATTATGGACAAACATATCCCTATAATCACATTTTTAAGACCTGGAATTATAAAAGTTGAAGGAAAAGAAAAAAATAATTTCTTTGTTATTAGTGGTGTTATTGATTTTAAAGATAACAAATTAAATATTTTAAGTGACTCAATTTATGAGACAAACAAAATAGATAGTAAAAAGTTAACTGAACTGAAAGAAGAAGCGATAAATAAAATAAATAAAAATAAACTGAATGACCAAGATGTTTATCTAACTTCTACTTTAATTAATGAATTAGATAATTTTAATTTTAGATAAATTTTTTAAATTCCGAGACAACATCTCTATATAAATTTTTTTTGAAAGAGACTATTAATTGATCTAAATCATTAATTTTAACCCATCGCCAGTCGCAAAACTCTGGGTATTTTTGGCGTAAATTGATTTCATTATCTTGACCAAAAAATTGCATTAAATACCATTTCTGCTCTTGGCCTTTGAATTTACCTTTCCATATTTTTCCTAATAAATTTTTCGGCAAAAGATAAGAATATTTTTGTTTTGAACTCGCAACAATTTTTACAGACTTAATGCCAGTCTCCTCATACAACTCCCTAAATGCAGCATCTTCTAAGCTTTCGTTGTCGTCTACACCACCTTGAGGCATTTGCCATGCCTCTTGGTTGTCTATTCTTTTTCCAACAAAGATTTTTTTGTCACAGTTAAAAACCATCATACCAACACCATTTCTTAGTGGCAAGTTAACTGAATTAATTTTCATATTTTTAGTAGTTTAATAGCATATTCTAGTTGATTATCTGTTTTACTATTAATTTTAAAATTTTTTTTATTATCTTCTTTAATAGTTATATCAGGCACCACTCCTATTTCTGAAATTGAGTCTCCAGATGGTAAATAATATTTAGCAGTTGTAAGTCTTAAAGCTCCTCTATTTTGTAAAGGTATTATTGATTGAACTGATCCTTTACCAAAACTTGTTTCACCTAAAATAATTGCTCTCTTATGATCTTTTAATGCACCAGACACAATTTCTGATGCAGATGCTGATCCTTCATTAATAAGAACAATCAATGGTAAATTCTTAATTATGTCACCTTTTTTAGCATTAAAAATTTTAATATCTGTTTCATCTCTTCCTCTTGTTGAAACTATTTCACCACCATCGAGAAAAAGATCTGAAATTTTAATGGCTTGTGATAGCAACCCACCAGGATTATTCCTTAAATCAAGAATATAACCGTTTATTTTATTTTTATTTATTTTATTTATTTTTTGTTTTAGTTGAGAGTAACTCTTTTGGTTAAATGCTCTTAACCTAATATAACCTACGTTGTTTGACTTAACTTCCGCAGATACTTCTTTTATACTTATTTTAGCTCTAGTTATTGTAAATTTTAATTCATCATCTATATCTTTTCTTCTTACCGTTAAATTTATTTTTGTACCGGATTTACCTCTCATCATCGAAACTGCTTCATAAAGGCTTAAGCCTTTTACTTGTTTATTATTAATTTTAACTATGAAATCACCCGCCTTAATTCCTGCTTTGTCGGCAGGAGTTCCTTCAATAGGACTAATTACTTTTACTAAACCAGATTGCATAGTTATTTCAATACCGAGGCCCCCAAATTCACCTTTTGTTTCAGTATTCATATTTCTAAAATTTTCAGGACTCATATAAGAAGAATAAGGGTCTAAAGATTGAAGCATCCCATTAATTGCTGAGTCTAAAACCTTGTTTTGATCTACTTCATCCACATATTCCTTGTTTAAAGTTTCAAGAACATCACTAAATAAATCTAATTTTTTATATAATTCGTCTATTTGGTTTGCTAATACTTTTTCTGAAAAACTTAAAAATATAAAAACAATTAATAATATTTTTTTCATTTTAATTTTTATGGTAGGGATGGTTTATTAGACGAGTTACACATCTATATATTTGTTCACAAAATATAAGTCTTGTTAATACATGTGTAAATGTCAACTTACCAAGTGAAAGATTTATATACTTTTCGTAATTTAAACTAAATCCATTTGCATTGCCAATAGCAAAAAAAATATTTTTGTTCGATCTC
Organism: Candidatus Pelagibacter sp.; assembly: GCA_002704185.1. Classification (GTDB taxonomy): domain Bacteria; phylum Pseudomonadota; class Alphaproteobacteria; order Pelagibacterales; family Pelagibacteraceae. The sequence continues at coordinate 3,576 of PAFP01000035.1, read as the reverse complement.
ATAATATTCTCCTTAATTAAATTTAACAAATCTTCTGTTGATATTAATCTTCCGGTTTGGTTCAGTATATAAAGTGGATATTTTTTTTTTTTAATTATTTTTATTTTATGTTCAGTCAATTCATTAATTTTTAACTCTGATATACCAGAATGTTTAAGCTTTGAGACTCTTAAGCAATAGTCATTACACAATATATTTGCATGATTTCTTTTTATTTTACCTTCGCAGAGTATCTCTATTTTCATTATATTCTAACTTGTTCTTTTGGAAGTATATCTTCCCACATTTTTTCTAAATTATAAATATATCTTTTGTCTGGATGAAATAAATGCACAATCACATCAATCGCATCTATTAGTTTCCAGTCTTCGCTTTCATATCCTTCAATTTTACACTTATCGTACCCACTATTTTTTAGACTTTGTATAAGTATTTCTGAAACTGACTGTATATGTTTTGATGAGGTACCACTAGCAACAATCATAAAATCAGCGATAGAGCTTTTATCTTTTAAATTGATTGTAACAATATCTAGTATCTTATTATCTTCTAATATTTGAACAATTTTATTTAATAATTTTTTATTCAAGATAGACAATTTATAAACCATTTCTTAAAATTGATGAAGAAATATTTAAGCCTTTTGTTTTACAGTAAATCCAGCTTTTATTGTCAAAAAATTGTATCGTCATATTTTTTTTAATTTGGTGTTTATTATATTTTTTGAAAAAACTACTTTTTTTTAATAAATTTCTGTATCCTGGTCTCTCAATGAAAATAAAGTTTACGTTATTTATAATATATTCAAATTTGTACCATTTATGTAAGTCTATTAAATTATCAGACCCAACTATAAATAATATTTTATTTACTGAGTATTTTTTTTTTATTTTATTAATTAATTGAAAAACTGATATATATTTAATGTTTACAATTAATATTTTTTTATTTTTTTTAGTTATTGTTTTACACATAGATATTCTTTGGCTATATGTAAATTTTGGGTCTATTTTTTTAAAAGGATTACGACTGTTAACCGCCCAAAAACATTTTTGAAAATTAAATTTTTTTATTATAAAGTTTGTTATATAAACATGACCCTCATGAGGGGGGTCAAACGTGCCACCTAAAAGAGCTAAATTTCTAATTTTTTTCTTCAATTTCTAATTTGTCCTGTTCCTTTAACAACAAATTTATATGTAGTTAATTGTTCTAGTCCAACTGGCCCTCTTGGGTGTAATTTACTTGTTGATATACCAACTTCGGAACCAAGCCCAAATTCATAACCATCGGCGAATTGTGTTGATGCATTATTCATAACAATAGAACTGGGAACATCTCTAAAAAATTTATCGATATTATTTTTATTTGAAGAAATTATACATTCTGTGTGATTTGTTCCAAATGTTTTTATATGCCTTATAGCTTCATCTACATTTTTGACACTTTTAACTGAAATTTTTGAGTCTAAGTACTCTGTTTTCCAATCTCTGCTATTTGCTAATCTTGAATTATTAAAGATTTTATGAATTTTTTTATCAGCTATAATTTTGCAACCAGCTTTATGCAAATTATTAAGTAAATTGTGAATATCACATTTCTTTATTTTCTCATTAAATAAAAGAGTCTCAGCGGCTCCACAGATACTAGTTCTTCTTAATTTAGAATTTATTATTATTTTGTTAGCTAAATTAAAGCTATATTCATTATCAATATAAATATGACATAAGCCTTCTAAATGACCAATAGTTGGTACAGTAGATAAGTCCAAAACTTTCTTTACCAAACCTTTACCACCTCTTGGTATTATTACGTCGATATATTCACTCATTTTTGATAATAGGTAATCAACAAGAACTCTATCTGTCTTATTTATTAATTGAATGCAATTTGGATTTAACTTATTTAAATTTAAAGATTTTCTAAATAAATTTGATAATATTATATTTGTATTAAAAGCCTCTTTTCCTCCTCTTAATATTGCTGCATTACCAGATTTAAAACATAAAACTGAAACATCTGCAGTTACATTCGGTCTTGATTCATAAATTACAGCTATTACACCTAATGGCATCGAAATACGTTGGATAAGTAATCCATTTGGTCTTTTCCATGATGATAAAATTTTATTATTAGGATCTTTAAATGATATTACTTCCTCAATAGACTTGCATATGGATTTGATTCTATCGTTGTTTAACATTGCCCTGTCAATCAAATTTTCCTTAACACGATTTTTTCTACTATTATTAATATCTTTATTATTTTCTTGTAAAATTTGTTTTTTATTATTTTTTATAGCTTTTAAATAATCTTCTAATACTTTATTTTTTTTTATATTGGTTAACTTGGAAAGGTCGTTTGAAGCTTTTTTTGCATTACTGGCGATTTTTTTCAAATATTTTAGTTTATTCATTTCTATTTATTACCATATTATCAGCATGAATAACCTCTCCTCTAGAGGAATATCCAAGTAATTTTTTTATTTTACTACTATTTTTTCCTTTTATAAGTGAAATATCTTCACTAGAATAAGCTGATACACCTATTGCAATTCTTAATAAGTCTTTAGATAATACTTGAATAGTTTCACCTCTTACAAAACTGCCTCGCAAACTTATTATTCCTACAGGTAGTAAGCTTTTACCGTTTAAAAGTGCTTTTCTTGCTCCATCATCTATAATTATAGCTCCTTTAGTATTCATAGAGCTTTGAATCCATTTTTTTTTAAAACTTGCCTTATTTATTTTAGGTACAAACCAGGTAAATTTATTTGATTTCTTAAGATTTCTAATTGGATAATTTTTTAAACCATTTGCAATAATCATATTACAGCCAGTATTCATACAAATTTTACCTGCTTCAATTTTTGTGGTCATACCACCAGAACCATAATCACTGAGACTTTTTGTTGCCGATTTAATTATATTATTATCAATTTCAAAAATTTTATTAATGATTTTTGCATTTTTGTATTTTTTTGGATTTTGTGTAAATAATCCATCAATATCAGACAGCATTATTAAAGTATCTGCTTCAGTGATTTGAGCAACTCTGGCAGCTAATCTATCATTATCACCGTACCTTATTTCAGAAGTTGCTGTAGTATCGTTTTCATTTACTATTGGTAACACAAAAATTTTATGTAAATTTGTAATTGTATCTTTTGCATTTAATGATCTCCTTCTATTTTCAGTATCATCCAAAGTTAACAAGATTTGTGCAATATTTATATTTTTTTTACTAAATTCTTTTTTAAAAATATTCATTAATTCAATTTGTCCTACAGCAGCCACTGCTTGAAACTCATTTAATTTTAAGTTTTTTTTATTAATTTTTAATTTTTTACAACCAAGTGCTATTGCACCGCTTGTAACTATAATAATTTTTTTACCTTGTTTTATTAATTTACTAATATCACTCACAAGACTATTCACCCATTTTAATTTTAAAGATTTTTTTTCAGTAAAAAGTAATGAAGATCCTATTTTAATAACTATAATTTTAGAGTTTAAGATATTTAACATAATGCTTTTATAATATTAGTTAAATTAGTTCTTTTTAACACAGACATAT
>PAFP01000034.1 GCA_002704185.1 Candidatus Pelagibacter sp. | reverse complement strand
TTCCAATGTTTGTTATATTTTTTATTTCTTCTCTTGCAGAAACTAACAGACCACCTTTTGATTTACCTGAGGCAGAAGCTGAATTAGTTGCCGGTTATCAAACTGAATACTCTGGAATGATGTACGCACTTTTTTGGCTTGGTGAGTATGCAAATATACTTTTAATGTGCGCAATGGGCTCAATATTATTTTTAGGCGGGTGGCTGTCCCCATTAGATATTTCACCATTCAATCTTATTCCTGAACCGATTTGGTTAATAATTAAAATTCTATTCTTATTTTTCTTATTTGCTATTATTAAAGCAATAGTACCAAGATATAGATATGATCAGCTAATGAGATTAGGTTGGAAAGTTTTTCTACCAATATCTTTAATATGGGTTATTTTGACAGCAAGTTTTTTATTATATTTTGAATTATTACCGGCATGAAATTTAACAGACTATTAAAAACAATATTTTTAAGTGAATTTATAAAAGGCATCTTTATTGCTATAAAATTTATATTCAAACCAAAAGTTACTATAAACTATCCATTTGAAAAAGGCACCATTAGTCCAAGATTCAGAGGTGAACATGCATTAAGAAGATATCCAAATGGAGAAGAAAGATGTATAGCTTGCAAATTATGCGAAGCGGCTTGTCCCGCTCAGGCAATTACTATTGAGTCTGAATTAAAAAAAGACGGATCAAGAAGAGCAACAAGATACGATATAGATATGGTAAAATGTATATATTGCGGATTGTGCCAAGAGTCATGTCCAGTAGATGCAATTGTACAAGGACCTAATTTTGAATTTTCTACTGAGACAAGAGAAGAGCTTTACTATAATAAAGATAAACTTCTTGATAATGGTGATAAATGGGAAAGTGAAATATCTAATAATATAAAACTAGATAAGTCCTACAGATAAAATGTTAGCACACGCAATTGTTTTTTATTTTTTTTCAATTATTACAATTTTTTCTTCAATAATGGTTATTTCTGCGAAGAACACAATACACGCTGTTTTCTTTTTAATTTTAGACTTTGTAAGTATCTCATGCCTGTTTATTATGTTAGGTGCAGAATTTTTGGGCATGATAACTTTAATTGTATACGTTGGCGCAGTTGCAGTATTGTTTTTATTTGTTGTAATGATGATAAATATTAATTTTTCAGAACTAAAATCGGGATTTTTGAATTATCTTCCATTTGGTTCATTAATAGGATTAGTGATTTTACTAGAATTATTTATTATGGTTGGTGCTTGGAAATACAAACCAGAATTTTTAAATACTTCAGATCTTACTTTTAGTAAAAATATTTCTAACACAGAAAGCATAGGTAATGTAATTTATACTGATTATATTCACTATTTTCAAATTTCTGGAGTAATACTTTTAGTAGCTATGATTGGTGCTATATTATTAACTTTTCAAAAACGAGATTTTTTAAAAAGACAAAGTATTACTGATCAGGTTTCTAGAGAAAGATCTGATTCAGTTATTATAAAAAAAGTAGAGAGTTTCAAAGGAGTAAAAATTGATGATTGACATTGGACTAGGGCATTATCTTGGGTTAAGCTCAGTTATATTTACTATTGGTGTAGTTGGTATTTTTTTAAATAGAAAGAATGTAATTGTATTATTAATGTCTATTGAATTGATACTAATCGCTGTTAATATCAATTTAGTTTCTTTCTCCGTTTATTTACAAGACATCGCAGGACAAGTTTTTACAATGTTTGTTCTGACGGTGGCCGCTGCTGAAGCTGCCATAGGTTTAGCAATTCTCGTAGTTTTTTTTCGAAACAAAGGATCAATACACGTCGACGATATTAACAGTTTAAAAGGGTAAAATGTCTTATATTTTAGTTTTCGCCCCATTATTTGGTTTTGTAATAACTATATTATTTGGTAAATTACTTGGTGATAGATTATCTCAGATTTTAACATCTTCATTAGTTTTAATATCTTCATTAATATCTTTTTACTTTTTTTATGGCTTTGTATTTAATAATTATCAGCCATTTAATCACTTAATTTTTAATTGGGTAACATCTGAAGAATTAGTTTTAAATTGGTCAATTTATATAGATCAACTAACATCAATAATGTTAGTTATAATAAATTTTATATCTTTATTAGTTCATATTTACTCAATTGAGTACATGAACCATGACAATTCAAAACCAAGATTTATGGCTTATTTGTCTCTATTTACTTTCGCTATGATAATGTTGGTTTCAGCTGATAATTTTTTACAATTATTTTTTGGCTGGGAAGGCGTTGGTCTAGCATCTTACTTATTGATAGGTTTTTGGTATAACAAAGACTCAGCAAATAAAGCAGCAATAAAGGCTTTTATTGTCAATAGAGTGGGCGATTTTGGTTTAGCTATTGGTATATTCTTAATTTATAAATATTTTGGTTCATTAAATTATAATGATGTGTTTGAAAATATTAACTCGATATCTAACTACAAAATAAATATTTTAAATATCAATGGAAATCTTTTGTCATTTATTACGTTCTTTTTGTTTATAGGTGCAATGGGTAAATCTGCGCAAATATTTCTTCACACTTGGTTACCAGATGCAATGGAAGGGCCAACCCCTGTTTCAGCTTTAATTCATGCTGCAACTATGGTTACAGCTGGTATATTTTTAGTTGTTAGATGTTCACCTTTATTTGAAAATTCTGCGATGATATTAAATATTATCACTATTGTAGGAGCTAGTACTGCGTTTTATGCCGCTACTGTTGCGTTAGTACAAAATGATATAAAAAGAGTAATTGCATACTCGACATGTAGTCAATTAGGTTACATGTTTGTAGCTACAGGATTAGGAGCCTACCATATTGCAATTTTTCATTTGTTTACACATGCATTTTTTAAAGCTCTGCTTTTCTTAGGAGCTGGCTCCGTGATTCATTCTTTAAGTGATGAACAAGATATGAGAAAAATGGGAGGATTATGGAAAAAAATTCCATTTACATATATTTTTATGATTATAGGTACTTTAGCTATAACAGGCTTCCCTTTTTTATCTGGTTATTACTCAAAAGACGCGATTATAGAAGCTACATATTATTCTCAAAATAAATATGCTGGATATGCTATTTTCACTTGTGTTATTACAGCTATTTTAACTTCAGTGTATTCATGGCGATTAATTATTAAAACGTTTCATGGTAGCTTTCAAAATTCGAATTTAAATTTTAATAATATAAAAGACTCTGGTTTATTTATTTTTGTTCCTTTATTCATATTAGCTTTAGGCGCTTTGTTTTCTGGAGTAATATTTAGAGAGATATTTGTTGGACAAAACTACATTGATTATTGGAAAAATTCAATTTATTTTAGCAAAACATATATTTTAGAACATCCACCCACATGGTTTATAATTTTAACGCCTATGCTTACAACTTTAACTATACCACTATCCATATATTTTTTTTTAAAAAATAAAAAAATTATTAATGAGTTAAAAATTAGACATGAGCCTCTTTATAAATTTCTTTTAAATAAATGGTATTTTGATGAATTTTACAACTTCTTATTAGTAAACCCTATTAAAAAAATAGGTAACTTTTTCTGGCAAATAGGAGATGTTTTTTTAATAGATGGATTTGGTCCAAATGGATTTGCTAAAATAACAAGATATATTTCGGATCAAGCAGTTAAATTTCAAAGTGGGTATTTATATCATTACGCCTTTGTTATGCTAATATTTTTGTCTATTTTTTTAACAATTATCTTAATTTAAAATGAATTTACCAATATTATCGATCTTAATATTCTTACCCTTAATCGGTGTTTTCTTTTTAGTCTTTACGAAAGGAACTGAAGAATTTATTATAAAGACATCATTTAAAGTATCTTTAATAACATCTGTTTTAACTTTTCTGATTTCCATATTTCTATGGATTAATTTTGATAATTCAATTTCAAGCTTTCAATTTGTACATGAAAAGAAATGGATTAAAGATTTTATAAATTACAAAGTTGGAATAGATGGAATTAGTTTAGTTTTTATTCTTTTAACAACTTTAATAGTTCCTATTTGTATTATTTCAACAATAAATAGTGTTAAGTTTAGAATTAAAGAATTCTTAATGTCTCTTTTATTAATTGAAACATTAATGTTAGGTGTTTTTTGTTCATTAGATTTATTTATTTTCTTTTTATTTTTTGAAGCTGGTTTAATACCTATGTTTATTATCATAGGTATTTGGGGTGGTGAAAAAAGAGTTTATTCAGCATTTAAGTTTTTTCTTTATACACTTTTTGGCTCTGTCTTTATGTTAATAGCAATAATATTTATTTTTTATGAGTACGGAACTTTAGATGTAACGAAGTTACTTATTTTAGATATTGATAAAAATTACCAAAATTATCTTTGGTTAGGTTTTTTTGCATCATTTGCTGTGAAAACTCCAATGTGGCCATTTCATACATGGTTACCAGATGCCCATGTTGAGGCTCCAACATCTGGATCTGTAATTTTGGCTGCAATTTTATTAAAAATGGCAGGTTACGGATTTATAAGATTTTCAATTGGTTTATTTCCACACGCATCTATATATTTTGCGCCATTGATATTCACCCTAAGTATAATTGCAATTATTTATACTTCACTTATAGCTTTAATGCAGCAAGATATGAAAAAATTAATTGCCTATTCTTCCGTTGCACACATGGGTTTTGTGACACTCGGTATTTTTGTATTTAATGGAAATGGTTTAGCCGGAAGTATATTTCAAATGATTAGTCACGGTATAGTTTCTGCAGCTTTGTTCTTATGTGTTGGTGTGGTTTATGACAGAATGCACTCAAGAAAAATTTTGGATTACGGTGGAGTAGTTAATAAAATGCCTAGATTTTCAACTTTGTTTTTAATCTTTATTTTGGCTAGTATAGGTCTGCCAGGTACTAGTGGTTTTATTGGGGAATTTTTAATTTTACTAGGAGTATTTAAAAATAATTATTTTGTAGCTTTAATAGCAGCTTTAGGTGTTGTATTGTCAGCATGTTACGGATTATGGCTATATAAAAGAGTTATTTTTGGGAAAATAGTTAATTCAAGAATCAATGAGTTAGTTGATCTAAATAAGAAAGAGCTATTAGTCTTAACATTCCTTGTTTTGCTTTCCTTAATTTTAGGTGTTTATCCGAATATTATTTTAGATACAGTATCTGTAAGCACAAATAATATAATATACATATTTAATGAAAAAACTAATATTAAAATGACTTTTAATGATTGAAATTGATTATATTTACCCTGAAATTTTTTTAATTTTAAGCTTATTAATTTTACTTGTCTTGGGTGTATTTAAAAAAAATAGCTACGATTTAATAAAAAAAATTACTACAATATGTTTTTTAATTTGTATTCCAATTGTTTACTTAAATAATATTAATGATCTTGTTATTTTTAAGAATAGTTATGCAGTGGATAGTTTATCTAATTATTTAAAAATTCTCATATTAATATCAACAACTTTCTCTTTAATCTTTACTGGAGATTATATAAAAATTCAAAAATTAGATAAATTTGAATACCCATTATTAATTTTATCTGCAGTCATTGGAATGTTTTTGATGGTAAGCTCAAATGATTTAATTGGACTTTATCTTGGAATTGAACTGCAGTCTTTATCACTTTATGTTTTAGCTTCCATAGACCGTGAATCTGAAAAATCAACTGAGTCAGGTGTTAAATACTTTGTTTTAGGAGCATTATCTTCTGGTTTATTTCTATATGGTTGTTCAATTATTTATGGTTTCACCGGATCGACTAATTATTATGTTATTTCTGAATCCCTAAAGGCTTCTACAAATATACCAATATTATTTGGCATAATTTTTGTGATAATTGGTTTGGCCTTTAAAATCTCTGCTGTTCCGTTTCATATGTGGTCACCAGATGTATACGAAGGTTCCCCAACCTCTGTGACAAGCTTTTTTGCTTTAGCACCAAAAATTGCTGGGTTAGGTGCAATAATAAGAATATTATATATTTGTTTCGAAAATATTTACGTCGAATGGAAGGCAATCATCATTTTTATATCAATCGCTTCAATGTTGTTAGGAGCATTTGCTGCGATTGGCCAAACAAACTTGAAAAGACTAATGGCCTATAGCAGCATAAGTCATATTGGATATGTTTTAGCTTCGTTAACTACAAATACTAAAGATGGAGTAATTTCAGCAATATCATATTTAAATATATATATAATAATGATGATTAGTTCTTTTGCATGTATATTGCTTTTTAAAAGAAAAAATATTTATTTTGAAAACATTAATGATTTATCCGGATTATCCAAAAACCATCCGGTTATAGCATTTTGTTTTGCCGCAACATTATTTTCATTAGCTGGAATACCTCCTTTAGCAGGTTTTTTTGCGAAATTTTATGTTTTTAAATCCGTTATTGAAGCAAATATGATTTTTTTAGCAATCATAGGGCTAATAGCTTCAGTCATATCCGCGTTTTATTATTTAAGAATAGTAAAAATTATGTATTTTGATGACCAAAAAGATAAATTTGATGAAGTTGAAACATTAGGTATAAAATTTTCTATATTAGTTTCTTCTTTGATTATATTATTTTATTTTATAAGCCCATCATTTATTTTAGAGTTTGTAGAAGTTGCTTCAAAAATAATTAATTAAAATTTATGAATAACTTTTTTATTTACGACTGTATAGGTAGTACGAATAATGAAGCAAAAAAAATTATACATAAATATAAAATTTATAAAGGAGTTATTATTTCTGATAAACAGACACAAGGAAAAGGGAAATATGGTACAAAATGGATATCAAAAAAAGGTAATTTATATATGACATTTTTTTTTAAGGTAAAAAATTATGATAAAGTTCTTAAATTACAATTTAAAACTCTTAAAATTATTAAATCTATATTAACAAAAAAAATTAATAGTAAAAATAAGATTAGCATAAAGTATCCTAATGATATTTTAGTAAATGATAAAAAATTATCTGGAATTTTAATAGAAAGTATTAGGTTTAATAAAAGCATTTATGGTTTAGTGGGTATAGGCGTAAATATATCCAATTCTCCAAATATTAGAAAATACCAAACAACTTGTTTAAATAATATAAACGGAAAAATGAATGATAGAATTGAAATAGCTCAATCTATAACAAATAGGTTTAGAATATTGTGATTATCATAGATTTAGGAAACACATACTCAAAAATAGCCTGGTATGATTATTTTGGTAAAAAAGTAGTTAAAAAAATTATTATTAAAACGAAAGATTTAATAAAAAAAAAACATCTAAATAAATTAAAAAACAACTTCAAGTCAGATTATTGTCTAATTAGTTCAGTTGTTCCATCATCTTTTCGTATAATTAAAAATTTTTTTAATAAAATTAATGTTAGGGTATTTGAGCTTTCAAATACAAAGCTGATTAAGAATATTAAAATTGAAATAAATAATAAAAAAAAGGTAGGATCTGATAGAGTGGCAAATGCTATTGGTGTAGTAAAATTAGGTTATAAAAATGCTATTGTTGTAGATTTTGGAACAGCTACTACGTTCGATATTTTAGTTAATTCAATATATGTTGGTGGAATAATTGCTCCTGGATTGGATTTATCAATTAAATCCTTGCATCATCTAACATCACAACTTCCGCTAATAAAATTAAAACAAACTAATAAAATAATTGGAAAAAATACATTTGAAGCTATAAATTCTGGTATATATTACGGCTATATATCTTTGATAAATGGAATTGTGGAACAAATTAAATTACAAACAAAGAAAAAATTTAAGATTATACTCACAGGTGGAACTGGAAAAATCTTTGAAGGAAAATTAAAATTTAAGTCTGAATATATAGAGGATATAACGCTCACTGGATTAATTGAAATAATACATACAAATAAAAAGGAATTTAATGTCAATTAAAAAAGAATTATTATTTTGCCCATTAGGAGGCGTTGGGGAAATTGGAGCAAATATGAGTCTTTATGGTTATGGTGAAAAAAATTTTTATGATTGGATAATGATCGATATTGGTGTTACTTTTACTGATGAAAGCATCCCTGGAATAGATTTAATAGTACCTGATCCTGATTTTATTGTTCAGAAGAAAAAAAATTTAAAAGGGATAATTTTAACCCATGGTCATGAAGATCATATAGGAGCTATTTCTTACTTGTGGCCATATTTAAAATGTAAAATATTTGCAACACCTTTTACAGCAACTCTTATTAAGGAAAAGTTTAAGGAAAAAAAAATTGATATTGACGAGTACCTTAAAATTATACCATTAAATGGTAAAATAGATATTGAACCATTCAAAATAGATTTCGTGTCCTTAACTCACTCAATACTTGAGCCAAATGCTCTTTTGATATCAACTCCATCAGGAAAAATATTTCATACTGGCGATTGGAAATGTGACTTAAATCCTTTGATTGGCAAGAATATGGATACTGAAAAATTAAAAAAAATTGGCGAAAACGGTATTTTAGCAATGGTCTGTGACTCAACAAATATTTTTACTGAAGGAAGATCTGGTTCTGAAGCAGATGTAAGAGATAACTTGATGAGTTTATTTGAAACTATTAAAAATCGTATAATAGTTACAACATTTGCATCAAATGTTGCCAGAATGGAAAGCATATTTAAATGTGCAAATAAAGCCGGTAGACACCTTTCTCTTGTTGGAAGGTCAATGAACAAAATTTATAAAGTTGCTAAATCATGCGGATACTTAACTGATGTAAAGCCACCAATTGACGCGCGAGATGCGATTAGAATCCCAAGATCAAAAATAGTTTATTTGTGCACGGGTAGCCAAGGCGAACCAAAAGGAGCAATGAATAGAATTGTAAAAGACGAACATCCTGATGTAGAAGTGAATGAAGGCGATACAGTTATATTTTCTTCTAGAATTATACCTGGTAATGAAAAAAAGCTTTATAAAATGCATAATTTACTATGTAAAAAAAAAATCAATGTAATATCAGAAGATAACGCATTCATACATGTCTCGGGTCATCCGGGTAGAGATGAAATGAAAGATATGTATCAATGGATAAAACCAAAAATATCTGTGCCTGTACACGGAGAACACAGGCATTTGTCTGAACATTTTAATTTTGCCAAGTCAATGCAAGTTCCATATCCTACCTTAGTTGAAAATGGTGATATTTTAAGAATATTTCCAGATGAACCTAAAATAATTGACAAAGTAAATAATGGTAAACTTTTTATTGATGGAAATAAACTAATTGATGAAGATAATTCAAGTTTAAAAGAAAGAAAAAATATATCACACCATGGTTATTTAAATATAAATATTATCATATCAAAAAATGGAAGCTTAGAAAGAAATCCAATTATCAATATTAGAGGTTTGCCCTTTGATGAACTTGAAAAAAATGAATTAATATATGAATTAGAAGATATATATTTTGATACGTGCAAAAATAAAAATTTAAATAATAAGAAATTAGAAAAAGAACTTATAGATGAGATTAAAACAAATTTTAGAAAGAAAATTTATAATAGATGTAATAAAAAACCGTTCACAAATGTTAATTTAATAAGAATATGATCAAGCTAGAAGACTTCATAAATGATATTATAAATGTTACTGCAATAGCTGCATTACATTCTTATAAATTTGTTGGAAAAGGTGACAAAAATTCTGCCGACAAAGCCGCAGTAGATGCAATGAGATCTGAATTAAATAAAATTCATTTTTATGGCGATGTCGTTATAGGTGAAGGAGAGATGGATGAAGCTCCAATGTTGTATATAGGGGAAAAATTAGGAAAAGCAAAAACGCCAATGGTAGATATCGCTGTAGATCCATTNNATGGCACAAAATTAGCTGCTAATAATTTGCCGAATGCGATATCTGTTATTGCAATTGCAAAATCAAATACTTTGTTGAAAGCACCAGATATGTATATGGAAAAAGTTGCTATAGGACCAAATCTACCAGTTAATTTAATTGATTTAGATCATAGTTTTAACGAAAATCTCTTAAGACTAGCTAATGCAAAAAATAAATTAATTTCTGAGTTATGTGTATGTATATTAGACAGACCACGTCATAAAAAATATATTGAAATATTAGAAAAAAACAATTGTAATATAAAATTTATTACTGATGGAGATGTAGCTGGAGTAATATATGCTGCATTAAAAGACTCCAAGGTAGATATGTATTTTGGTATAGGTGGTGCCCCTGAAGGAGTATTAGCTGCCGCTGCTATAAAATGTTTAAATGGTCAATTTCAAGGCAGATTAATATTTAAAAATGAAGAAGAAATATCAAGAGCAAAGAAGATGGGTATTACAGAAATTAATAAAAAATATAATTTAAATGAAATTGTTAAAGATGATGTGATATTTTCATGCTCAGGTGTAACTAATGGAGAATTGGTTAAAGGAGTTAAATTTAATAAGAACAAATATCAAGTTGAAACTTTGCTAATGCACAATGGATCAAAAAAAATTACCAAGTTATCTAAAGAATATGATTTATGACAAATGGTTCAGTTTTAGAAAAAGAATGGATTTTTCATAAAATTGATGAAAAACAAATACAAAGTTTATCACTTATAAGCGAGCTAGATTATATTTTTTGCAAAATATTGAATTGCAAAAAAATTGCGTCCGAAAACATTAAAGATTATCTGTCCCCAAAAATTAAAGAAATGTTACCCAACCCTTATATTTTTAAAGATATGAATCAAGGCATTGAGAATATTTATAAACATATAGAACAAAATAATAAAATTTGTATATATGGCGATTATGATGTTGATGGAGCATCATCTACAGCAATCTTATCAAAATATTTAAAATCCTTAAATATTAGTCATGAAATTTATATCCCAGATAGAATTAAGGATGGATATGGACCTAATAAGAAAGTTTTCGAAAAATTAATTAGTAACAATAACAAGCTAATTATCACTTTAGATTGTGGTACATTGGCTTTTGATCCAATATTATTCGCTAAAACTAATAATATTGATACAATAATTATTGATCATCATAAATCCATAGAAATTTTACCCAATGCTAATGCAGTAATAAATCCAAATAGATTTGATGAAAGTGGTGAATATAGTTATTTATGTGCCGCAGGATTATCTTTTATTTTTTTGGTTGCTTTAAATAAATTTTTAAGAGAAAAAAAATATTTTCATATTAATAAAACAATTGAACCGAATTTGTTAAATTATCTAGACTTAGTGATGATAGGTACGGTATGCGATGTTGTACCTTTAGTTGATTTAAATCGCGCATTTGTTAAGCAGGGACTTAAAGTTTTTTCTGAAAGGCAAAATCTTGGTTTAAAAACCTTGTCCGATATATCTGAAATTGACCATAAATGCACAAGTAAAGATATTGGCTTTACAATCGGACCTAAAATTAATGCTGCAGGTCGAATTGGCGAGTCTAGTTTAGCAGTAAATTTACTAATTTCAGATGATCCTGAGTATGTATATTCAGTTGCTAAAAAATTACATGAACTAAACTTAAAAAGGAAAAATATAGAAAAAATAATTTTAGAAGAGGCTATACTTGAAGCTGAAAAACAAAAAAATAATAGTGTTTTAGTTTTGTCTAATAAGGAGTGGCATGAGGGAGTCACAGGGATAATTGCTAGCAGAATTAAAGATTTATATAACAAACCAACTGTTGTTATTTCCGTAAATGGAGATTTAGCTAAAGGCTCAGCCAGGTCAATAAACGGTTTTGATATGGGTATCGCTATAATTCAAATGCAACAGAAAAAAATAATAGTAAAAGGTGGAGGACACTCGATGGCAGGTGGTTTTTCTCTAAAAACTGAAAACATAGTTATTTTCAAAAACGAGATTAATAATATTTATTCAAAAAA
>PAFP01000033.1 GCA_002704185.1 Candidatus Pelagibacter sp. | reverse complement strand
TTTTTTTGCTAATTTTTTTGCATCAACAAACCACTGTTTTGTGAGTAATGGTTCTAAAATTTCACCGGACCGATCGCCGTATGGAATGGTATGGTTTATATCTTCAATTTTTTCGATTAAATTTTTCGTTTCAAGTTCCTCTACTAATTTTTTTCTTGCTATAAACCTGTCAATATTTTTATAATTTGGTGGAACATTTTCATTAAGAGTTCCATCAAAATTCAGAATATTTTTAATTTCTAATTTATGTTTTTTTCCAACTTCGTAATCGTTAAAATCATGTGCTGGTGTTATTTTAACAACACCAGATCCTTGGTGTGGATCAGCATACTCATCTGCAATAACTTTAACATATTTATTTGCTATAGGTATTCTAATATCTTCACCGATATAATCTGCATATCTACGATCATTAGGATTAACAGCAACTGCTGTGTCACCAAATAATGTTTCTGGTCTTGTGGTAGCTATTACCAAAAATTTATTTGAATTTTTTAAATAATATTTTATGTAATATAACTTGCCTTTTGTCTCTTTCTGTAGCACTTCTAGATCTGAAATAGCAGTTCTTAGCTTAGGATCCCAATTCGAAAGTTTTAAATCTTTGTAAATTAATTTATTATTATACAAATCAACGAATACCCTGATTACAGCTTTTGATAAACCTTTATCCATAGTAAATCTATCTCTACTCCAGTCACAAGATGAGCCTAGTTTTTTCAATTGATTAGTAATTTCATTACCTGATTTTTTTTTCCATTTCCAAACCTCTTTAATAAACTTATTTCTACCAAGTTCATTCTTATGAATATTTTTTTCTAATAATTTTTTTTCCACAACTAATTGAGTTGCAATTCCTGCATGATCTGTCCCGGGTTGCCATAAAGTTTCTACTCCTCTATTTCTATTAAATCTTACTAAAAGATCTTGAATTGAATTATTTAAAGCATGACCCATATGTAATTTTCCTGTAACATTTGGCGGTGGAATAACTATTATAAATTTTTTCTTTTTTGTATTCTTTATTGGTTTAAAACAATTTTTTTTCTCCCATAATTTATAAATTTGATTTTCTACTTTTTTATGATTATATTTTTTCATATTTAGAAGTTAAATTTTTTTTTTTTTATTCTTTAAACTCAATATTAAAGGTGCAGAGGCTTCAAACAACTGTGAAATGTCAAATTGATTTAAGCCATTTAATTTAAATTTACAGAAATAAGATGGATTAAGTTTTGGGTAATAAATTCCATAAATTTCTCCATTTTGTTTTAAGTTTTTTTTTAAAAATTCCGGAACTTCATCAACTAAACCATTTATAAAAATATAATCAAATTTATATTTTAAATCGTAACTTTTAATGTCAGCATTAATTATGCTACATGTGCTTAATTTGTTTTGATTTAAATAGTGATTGCAAATAGCCGATAGTTTTTTATTAGTTTCAAACGCTAATACTTTTTTAAAAAAATGATTAAAAATAATGGAGCTATAACCNGATGCACAACCAATATCTAAAATCTCATAAGTTTTGTTTAATTTCATAAAAGTTAATATTTTAGCTAAATAAAGTGTTCTTAACATAAACCTATCCTCAAAAAAGATATTGTCATCGATATAAGCCATGTTCTTGAATTTATTAGGTAAAAAATCCTCCCTTTTTACCATGCTGAAAATTTTTATGATATTTTCATCTATTATGAAATTTGGCATTAATTGCCTATTGATCATGTGTTTTTGTTGAATATTTAAATTCATGCTATAATAAATCTTTATTAGTATATATACCTCTAATAATTAATTATTAAGTACAATATCGCATATAATGGCCACGTGGCGGAATGGTTACGCAGAGGATTGCAAATCCTTTTATCCCAGTTCAATTCTGGGCGTGGCCTCCAAGAAAAATATCTATTGTTTTATAAATTAAATTTTGTATTCTTATGATAATTCCCCGGTAGCTCAGTTGGTAGAGCAAGCGGCTGTTAACCGCTTTGTCGCTGGTTCGAGTCCGGCCCGGGGAGCCATTTCAAACAGCTTTTTTAACATCCTTATTGTTTTTAAGGACATCGTATATTTTCTCTTTTTCAGCTAAGTCAAGACCGCTAAATAACCTTAACAAAAATGTGTAATTTAAGCTCTGTGCTGTATCTTTTTGATTATGTACTTGTTGATTATGTGCTTGAAAATCCTGATAGTCTTCAAAAAAGTATTTTATAGGAACTTTTAAAAAATTAGCCAGCTGTAATAATCGAGCTGAACTTACACCATTTGTACCTTTTTCGTATTTTTGGATTTGTTGAAATGTTACGTTTATTGCCTTAGCTACCTGAGTTTGTGTTAATCCTAAAGATGTTCTCCTTAATCTAAGCTTTTTACCTAAATGTTGATTTAATTGCGTGCTCAAATTTACCTGCCCAAGTCGTATTAACCTCTTTTTAAGAAATATGGCAAGAAAAAAAAGCGACAAAATAGATAATTTTATATTTTATTTATATTGATTTTACTCAAAAAATAGTAATTAATTTTAAAGGATTTTCATGAATTTATATTGGGTTAGATTAGATTTTAGAGTTACAGACAATATTGCTTTAAACGAAATCCTCAAGTCCATAGAGAAAAATAAAGCTTTATTTATATATAATAAAAAAAAGTTTACAAATAAAACTGCTCAAAGATGGTGGTTGTCAAAAACACTTCTTGAATTCGAAAAAAATTTAAAACTTTTAAAAATAGATTTAGATATTTTGATTGGAGACGAATTTGAAATACTAAATAAATATGTTATTTCAAATAAAATTAAAAATGTATACTTTAATAGAATTTTTGAACCAAATGAAATAAATTTAGAAGAAAAATTAAAAAAAAATTTAAAAAATGTTAAAATTCATATTGGAAATTCTAATTTGTTACAAAATCCATTTTCTATTAAAAAGAAAGATGGTACTCCGTTTCAAGTTTATACTCCATTTTGGAAAAATGCTGAAATATATTATCTGAATAATAATATTATAAAAAATTTTACAAAAAAGAAAATAAATCAAAAAATTCAAGTAAATAACAAAAATCAAAACATTATTGAGGAAAATATATTACCCAAAAAAAAATGGTTTGATAAATTTGAAAAATATTGGAAACCCGGTGAAGATGAGGCCTTAAAATTAATTCAGGATTTTTTTTCAGATAGAATTAAAAAATACGCTCACAATAGAGATATACCATCAATTGATGGGACATCAAAATTGTCACCTTATTTATCATTTGGAGAGATTACTGCTGAAATGATATATTCTTATTTTAAAAAAATTAATAACAAAAATATCAATCATAGAAAATACATTAATGAAATAGGATGGAGAGAATTTTCACATCATTTATTGAATCACTTTCCAAAAATCGAGAATTCAAATTTAAGAAAACAATTTGATAACTTTAATTGGAGCAATAACAAAGATAATCTTAAAAAATGGAAAAATGCACAAACAGGTTACCCAATAGTGGACGCAGGCATCACAGAATTAAATGAAACAGGATGGATGCATAATCGTATCAGAATGATAACTGCATCATTTTTAGTAAAACATTTAAGAATACATTGGAAAGAAGGTGAAAATTTTTTCAGAGATTCATTACTTGATTTTAATGTAGCAAATAATGTTTCTGGATGGCAATGGGTTGCTGGGTGCGGAGCTGATGCAGCCCCTTACTTTAGGATTTTTAATCCTATATTACAGGGTGAGAAATTTGACAGCGAAGGAGAATACATAAAAAAATGGATACCATCTCTTAAATCGGTTCCTAAAAAATATATACATAAACCTTGGGAATTAGATGCAGACACAGCAAAAAAAATTAATTTTGATATTGAAAGAGATTATTATAAACCAATTGTAGATCATAAAATGGCTAGGGATAAGGCCTTAATTGCTTTTAAAGAGCTAAAATCAAAATGAAAAAAGTATTAATAGTTGGTGCTGGTGTTAGCGGTATGAGTATATCATATTATTTAAGAAATAAATTTAAAATAACTGTTTTAGAAAAAAATGATTATCTGGGTGGACATGCACATACTCATAAAATAATAGAAAACAATAATACCCAGTATTTTGATAGCGGCTTTATTGTTTTTAATGACATTAATTATCCAAATTTTTTAAAACTATTAATTGATAACAAGGTTAAATATGAAAAAAGTAATATGTCTTTCTCAGTTTACAATAAAAATTTGAATTATGAGTGGTCAGGCAAAAATATAAAAACATTATTAGATTTAAGAAATCTGTTTACAATCAGATATTGGAAAATAATTTATGGAATATTTAAATTTAGCTACATAATCAATAGAAAAAACAAATTTAATTATCAAATCAAAATTTCTGAATTTTTGTCAAAAAATAATTTTAATAATGAATTTATAAATCTTTATTTTTATCCAATGTGTAGCTCTATTTGGTCATCAAATATAAAAGATATAAAAAATTATCAAACGCAATTTATTTTAAATTTTTTTGAAAACCATGGCTTGGCAAATATTTTAAAAAAGAGACCTCAATGGATGACAGTTTCCAATGGAAGTGCAAATTATGTAAAGAATATATCAAAAACAGTAGGAATTGATAATTATGTTACAAATAGCGAGGTTGTTTCAATAGATCAAAAACATAAAAAAGTTAGATGTCAAAATAACATGGAATACTCATATGATTTATTAATTCTTTGCAATCACACAAACCAAATTAATAAAATACTTCAAAATAAGACTGTAAATCAAAAAAAGCTCCTTGATATGGTTGATTACACAAGAAATAAAGTCATTGTGCATCACGATGATAAAATAATGCCAAGAAAAAAATCAAACTGGTGTTCATGGAATTTTTATTATGACTCAGAAAATCTAATATTAACTTATTGGATGAACTTATTACAAAACCTAAAAATAGAGAAAAATATATTTGTAACTTTAAATACTGAAAACATCGATAAACAAAAAATTATAAAAACTATTTATTATGATCATCCTGTATTTAAATATAATAAAGATTATGTAAAAAAACAAAACGATATAACCTCAGGAGAAAACAATATATTTTTTGCGGGTGCTTGGCTCGGATATGGATTTCATGAAGATGGTGTAAATTCAGCAATAAATATATTAAAAAAAATATTATGAATAATAAAGTTTGCGATACTTACATATTTCATAATAGGCAAAAGCCATTCAAAAATTTTTTTTCATATAATATTTTAAGTTTATTTTTAGATATTAAAAATATCGTAAAAACAAAGCACAAACCTTATTTATTCTCTGTAAACAAACTAAATCTTTTTAGCTTTTATGAAAAAGATCACGGTCCTAGAAAACCAGGTTTTAATCTATATAATTTTATTTCACGCCAAATTAAAAAAAAATTTAATGATAATAACATATTAGATATATACCTATTGGCCTCTCCTAGATTTTTAGGCTATATATTTAATCCCATATCAATATATTTTTGCTTTAAAAATAAAAAAATTAAATACATTGTGTATGAAGTAAAAAATACACATCATGAACAACATACATATTATAAAAAAATAAAATTTAATAAGACAAAGCATACAATAAAAAAGCAATTTTATGTTTCACCTTTTTTAACTATGGATATGAAATATTTTTTTAATATTATTTTACGCAAAAAATCTTTCAAAATTTATATAGATACAGAAAATAATAAATCATTGTTAAAAACTGGACTTATAACAAAAAATTATTTGTTCACTAATAGAAATTTAATATTTCTAGGTATAAAAAGGTTATTTTATGCTCAAAAAATTATAATCATGATACACTTTCAAGCTATAAAAAATTTTACTAAAAATGCAAAATTTTATTTCAAAAAAAACAAATTATATAATACTCTTAGTTTTCATGAATAAAATAATAGAAAATTTTTTTAAAAAAGAATTAGATAAATTAAGATGGGGAACAATACAATTAAATATTAAAAATTTATATCAAAAAAAATTTATAGGAGCAAAAGACGGTCTAAAATCTAATATTTTTATAAACGACTTAAGTGTAATCAAGGATTTTATGTTAAGAGGAGACTTGGGATTTGCAGAGGGTTATATTGATAGAAAATGGGAAACAAAAAACTTAAATAACTTACTAAAAATTTTATTAATTAATCAAGATATTAATAAGAAAGAGTGGAAACCTTCTTTTTTTAATAAAATTAAAGAGAAAATATATTTTTTTTTCAAAAAAAACTCAATAAAGCAAGCAAAAGAAAACATCAAATACCATTACGATTTGGGTAATGACTTTTATAAATATTGGCTTGATAGTACCATGACTTATTCATCTGGTATATTTAAAGCAAACTGTAATTTAACAGAGGCACAACTAAATAAATACAAAAATATTTGCGAAGGAATTAATCTTAACAAACAACACAAGGTTTGTGAAATTGGATCTGGTTGGGGTGGTTTTTTAAATTATGCGGGAAACAAATCCTGTGAAATTGATGGAATTACAATAAGCAAGCAGCAATATGATTTTATAAATGATCAAAATAATATTTTAAATTCTAAAATTTATTTAAAAGATTATAGAAATATTCACAAGAAATATGATAAGGTAGTTTCCATTGAAATGTTTGAGGCTGTAGGAAAAAGATATTGGAATATGTTTTTTGAAAAACTAAATTCTATTTTGAATATAAATGGTGAGGCGTGTTTACAAATAATCACCATCGACGAAAAATATTTTACAAAATACTTAGGCAATGTGGACTTTATACAAAAATATATTTTTCCAGGTGGAATGTTGCCTACTAAGCAAATATTATTTCATTTGTTTAAAAAAAATGATTTTACATTAATGAATTCTACATCATTTGGTAAGGATTATTCTAAAACTCTAATGTCCTGGAAAAAAAACTTTAACAAAAATTGGGATAGAATTAAAAATAATAAATTTGATGATAAATTTAAAAGATTATGGAATTATTATCTTGATTATTGTGAAACTGGTTTTTCATTATCTAGAACAAATGTAAGTCAATTTTTTATAAAAAAAATTAAATGAAATCTATAGTAGATTTAATCGGAAACACTCCTATAATTAAACTTAAAAAAGCCTCCGAATTAACAGGATGTAACATTTTTGGTAAAGCTGAATTTTTAAATCCCGGCTTATCTATAAAAGATCGAGCCGCATTAAGTATAATAAAAGAGGCTTTAAATAATAATAAATTAGAGCAAGGTGGTACAATTGTAGAAGGAACAGCTGGAAATACAGGAATTGGGATTACGATGATAGCAAATTATTATGGAATTAAAACGATAATAGTAATCAATAAAAATCAATCACAAGAGAAAAAAGATGCATTAATAAATTTAGGTGCTAAACTGATAGAAGTAGATCCTGTACCTTACGCAAATCCGAAAAATTATGTTAAATATTCGAAGGAAGTCGCATTAGATCTCGCAAAAAAAAATAAATTTAAGGTGTGTTGGGCTAACCAATTTGATAATACTATAAATGCACAAGCTCATATTGAGACTACAGCTCAAGAAATATACGGTCAATTGAATGGAAAAATTGATGCATTTACATGCTCATCTGGAACTGGTGGAACAATTGCAGGTGTCAGTATTGGATTAAAAGAAAAAAATAAAAATATTAAAATATTTTTAAGTGATCCTGATGGTTCATCATTATGTAATTATATAAAGAATGGAAAACTTGAGAGTTACGGTAGTTCTATAACTGAAGGAATAGGTGCTTCAAGAATTTCGGAAAACTTCAAAATGGCAAAGATTGATGATGCTTTTCAAATTAGTGATAAAGAGTCGTTAAAAATCACATTTGATTTATTAAAAGAAGAAGGATTGTGCTTAGGTTCATCATCTGGAGTAAATGTAGCAGGTGCAATCAAATTAGCAAAAAAAATTGGTAAAGGTAAAAATATTGTTACAATATTATGTGATGTAGGTACACGATATTCTAGCAAACTTTATAATGTTAAGTTCTTGAAATCTAAAGGGTTACCATACCCAGATTGGATTGAATAAATAAAATTTAATTTAATTTTTTTTCTTAACCTATGGTTTTTTTTTAAATTTGCTTCTTCTCTCATAGCCTCAGATCTATTTAAATATTTTTTAAAATAAGCTAATTGCCAAAAAGACCCTCTTGTAAACTTGGCTCCTTTACCTTCATTATGTTTTTT
>PAFP01000032.1 GCA_002704185.1 Candidatus Pelagibacter sp. | reverse complement strand
TAGGTTCATCCAAAATCAATATGTCTGGATCATGTATCAAAGCTTGGGCAATACCTACCCTTCTTTTAAAACCTTTAGAAAGTGTTTCAATAGGCTTGTTCCAAACTTCCTTAAGACTGATTTGATTTGCCATTTCGTCTAGTCTAGTTGTTAACAAATTACTATTCAAACCTCTCATTTTACCAACGAATGTAAGAAACTCCAAAACGTTCATATCTGAATATGAAGGAGCACCTTCGGGCAAGTATCCTATAAATTCCTTAGCTTTTAATGGATCAGATTTTAAATCAATATTGTTTATTAAAATGTCACCGCTATCGGGCTCTAGAAATCCAGTTAGTATTTTCATTGTTGTTGATTTTCCCGCACCATTAGGACCAAGAAACCCAATTACTTCGCCCCGAGAAACTTCTAAATCAACATTATCAACAGCGATAAAGTCTCCAAATGACTTTCGAATACCTTTAGCTTCTATTAATTTCAAGATAATTTCTCCAAAAATTAATTCTTAACATTTTTAATACAACCAAACCTTTAAATAGACAATTTTGTAATACAAATATAATGTGGGATTTACAAATATAATTTCAAGAAATAAATAATTTTATTAAATTTTTTATTAAATATAAATGTTAGACAATTATGAAGTATGTATATAAAGATATTACTATTTTAACTGTCACGCATAATTCTGAGAATGTAATTGACTGCTTTTTGAATAATATAAACAAAAAATTCAAATTGATAGTAGTTGATAATAACTCAAGAGACAGCACCAAATTAATTTTAAAAAAGGATAATAGACCTTATAAAACTCTATTTTTTAATAAAATAGGTTTAGGTTTTGGTTCAGGGGCAAATGTTGGTTTAAGGCACATTGAAACTAAATATGTTCTATTAGTGAATCCTGATACAATTTTAAATGACACTCAAATCAAAAAATTATATAAAGCAGCAAAAAAATACTCAAATGCAACAATTTTATCTCCAATGCATGTTAATGAAAAAGGAGTTGAGCATATCCCTTCTCGAAGCTTTTTTTTTACAAAAGACAAAAACACTAGCCTTAATACTGATAATTTTTGTGGAGATTGTAGTGTAGAGCATTTATCAGGAGCCATAATGTTAATAAATAAGACTAACTTAGACAAAATAGGGTTTTTCGATGAAAGTTTCTTTCTTTATTATGAGGATGATGATTTGTGTATTCGATCTAAAAATGCTGGTTTTGAAAATGTTCTTGTTCATGACGTTGTTATCAGTCATGCAGGAGGTGGCTCTGTAGGACCAGATAACTTTAAAAATCAATGGGAAAAAAATTTTCATTTAAATTACTCTAGATGCTATATTGAAAAAAAATATTTTGGAGTTTTGAATTCTAAGTTAATGGCTATAAAAATATTTTTTAAATTTTTATTTAAAATGCTTGGACATTTGATGATATTAAGATTGAGTAAAATTACCAAGGATATTGCCTCTTTAAGTGGTGCTGTTTCCTTTCTAATAGGAATTCATTAAAATGAAAGCTGTTATATTAGCAGGTGGTCGCGGTACAAGGCTTGGACAGTTAAGCTCAATTAAACCAAAACCTATGGTGGAAATAGGTAATAGACCAATAATTTGGCATATAATGAAACTATATAGTCATTATGGTGTAAAAGAATTTATAATATGTGCTGGGTACTTAGGCTATCAAATTAAAGATTATTTCATAAATTATTCAAATAATGTTTCAGATGTAAAAATTAATTTAAACAAAAACTCAATTGAATATATCAATAAAAAAGAAAGACTTAATTGGGAAATCTCAATTATTGACACTGGTCAAGAAACTATGACTGGAGGACGTTTGTTAAAAATTAAAGAATTTTTAGATGATAATACTCCATTTTTTATGACCTATGGAGATGGGTTAGCTGATATAAATTTATCAAAACTTCTTGATTTCCATAAAAAATCAAAAAAACTTGTTACCATGACTGCTGTTTATCCTCCTCCAAGGTTTGGATCATTGGTTATTGAGAATAATTTAGTAACAAAATTCAGCGAAAAAAATATTGGAGACGTAGGAAGAATTAATGGAGGGTTTTTTGTGTGTGAAAAGCAAGCTTTAAAATACATAAACAATAAAAACCAACCTTGGGAAAGCTTACCACTTGTAAATTTGTCCTCTTCAAGAGAATTGTCTGCGTTTCTACATAATGGTTTCTGGCAACCCATGGACACTCTTAGAGAAAGAGACGAATTAGAAAAATTGTGGAAAACTAATTCAGCACCATGGAAAGTTTGGGTCTAAATTGACAAAATTAAAAGAAGAAGTAATTAATTTTTATTTTAATAAAAAAGTTTTAATTACAGGTCATACTGGCTTTAAAGGGGGATGGTTAACCCTCTTTTTGAAAATGATGGGGGCAGAAATTTTAGGGATTTCTGATACTAGAAAAAATATATCAATAGAGTCAGGTTTTGATTCATCATTGGTTGATAATGAAATTATCACAGATATTAACAACGTTGTATCCTACAAAAAAGAGGTTTCAGATTTCAAACCTGATTTAGTTTTTTATTTAGCTGCGGAACCTTTAGTACGTGAAGCTTATAAAAACCCTGTAAAAACAATAAATACGAATGTAATGGGACTAACGAATTTTTTACATTCAATCAAAGACCTCAAATCTACAAAACTTATTTTTACTGTTACTAGTGACAAAGTCTATGAACATCGTGGAGGTTATAATAAATTTGTTGAGACGGATAGGTTAGGCGGGGTTGAACCTTATGGAACATCAAAAGCAATGCAAGAGATGATTGTGAAAACATTTTACGAAAGTTACTTTAAACAGATTGGAACTAAGATGATTACTGCTAGGGCTGGTAATGTGCTAGGCGGAGGAGATTGGGGAAAAGACAGACTAATAGTTGACATAGTAAATTCAATAATTTTTCGAAATAAAATGGAAGTAAGATTTCCTAATAATACTAGGCCGTGGCAGCATGTAATTGAATTAATTTTTGGTTATTTAATGTTAACAGCTACTTTTTATAAAGATAATATTGGCTTTGACAGTTTTAATTTTGCTCCAGAAAAATCTTATCCCACTCAAAAAATACTAGATTTCTCAAAAAAATATTGGAAAGATAGATTTAATTATTATGTCTCCACCGATAAAAATCTTATTTTTGAAGAAATAAGACTACAAATTAGCAATAAGAAAATTGAAAATTATATTAATTGGACAAGCGATAGAGATTTAGTCAAAACTCTGGATAATACTTTTAACTGGTATAAAGCTCATCTTAACAAAGATAACCTTTTTGAATTAAACAAGAGTATAGTTGGAAAATTTTTAGGAATTTAAAATGAGTAGTTGTCAAGTTTGTAGGAAGAAAATCAATTTAAGCTTAATTGACATGGGTCATATGCCAATAGCAAATGATTTAAAAAAAAGTAAAGATAATAAGTGCAATTTATTTCCCTTAGAAGTTTTGTTATGTGAGTACTGTAAATTATTTCAGTTAAGTGTTCGTATAAACCCTCAAAGCATTTTTTCAGACTATGTTTATCACTCGAGTTATTCTTCTTCATGGCTTGCGCATGCAAAAAATTTTGCTAATAAGGTTAAAAATGATATAGATTTCTCTCAAAACAACTTTATTATGGAAATTGCTTCAAATGATGGATATTTATTAAAAAATTTTGATAAAAATAAGTTTAAAATACTAGGGTTAGAGCCTGCAGAAAACGTTGCAGATATAGCGAGAAAAAACAATATTCCAACCGAAGCAATTTTTTTTAATGAGGATAATGCTACCTACTTAAAAAACAAATATGGAAAGCCAAAATTGATAATAGCTAATAATGTTTTAGCTCATGTGCCTGATATAAAAGATTTTCTTAGAGCATTAGATATAGTAAGTGCCAGAGAAACATTTATAAGTATTGAATTTCCATCAGTTGTAAACCTCATCCAAGACTTTCAATTTGACACAATCTATCATGAACATTTTACTTACTTAAGCTTGAATACCATTGAAAATTTGATAAACAAACTTAATCTAAAAGTTTTTAGGGTAGAAAAATTAGATACTCATGGGGGAAGTATAAGATTATGGCTTGCAAAAAAATCAAACGACATAAAAATTCAAAAGAATGTTCATTTAGAAAGATCAAAAGAACTAAAATCTAAAATTTTTGATTCTGAAACTTTAAAATTGTTCTCAAGAGAATGTTTCAAAAGGAAAGATAGGTTTAACAATTTTCTTAAAGAAGAAAAAAATAAAAATTTAAAAATTTATGCGTATGGAGCCGCCGCTAAAGGAATATCATTTTTAAATTTTTGTGGTGATAATTGTAAAAAAATTTTAGGAGTTTTTGATAAAAATGAAATGAAACAGGGATGCTACATTCCAGGATTGAATATTGAAATTTTAGATCCAAAACATATTAATGAGATCAAACCAGATTATATTATTATCTTACCTTGGAATCTAAAAAAAGAAATTAAAAAAGATTTATCATTTATTTCAAACTGGGGTGGAAAGTTAATATCCTTTGAATAGAGGTAATTATCAATGAAAATTAATAAGACACTTTTTAAAGAATTATTTCACTTTGAACTAGATCCAAAGCTGGATGATAGAGGCTCATTTACAAGATTTTTTTGTAAAAAAACACTAAATAGTTTAGGGATGAAATTTAACCCAAAGCAAATTAGTTTTGCTACCAACAAAAATAAATTTACATTAAGGGGAATACACTTTCAACGTCATCCAAACCAAGAACAGAAGATTGTTTCTTGTTTGAAAGGCTCTATTTGGGATGTTGTTGTAGACATTAGAGAAAATTCAAAAAATTATGGTAGGTGGTTTGCTGTTGAACTAAGTGAAAAAAGACAAAATTTCTTATATATTCCAAAAGGCTTTGCACATGGATATTTAACTTTAACTACAAATACTCATATAATTTATCTAATGGATGAATATTATAATGAAAAAAATAATTTAGGAATTTTTTGGCAAGACCCCAATTTAAATATAAAATGGCCTCATTTACCTCTTAAAATATCTATTAAAGATCAAAACCTACCTCGGTTAAATGACTTATGAAAAAAATTCTTATAACTGGGTCCAGCGGCTTTATTGGGAGCGTTTTATTATCAGAATTAAAAACTTTAAATTTTAAAATTTATACTATATCAAAGTCAAATATATCCTCTAAATTAAACCTAAGAGGAAATTTATTTGATTGTCAATTTGTCAGTAAATCTCTAAATGAAATTAAACCAAATATTATTATTCATTTAGCTTGGGAAACCACCCCAGGATTGTTTTATAATAGCCAAAACAACCAAAAATGGTCTAAGAGAACTATTGAGTTTATTGACGAATTTTATTCTCTAGGTGGATCCAAATTTATTTTTATGAGTACTTGTGAAGAATATGGTTCTTTTGAAAATAAAAATAAACCAAATGAATTAACTATTTGTAAGCCGATTTCAAACTATGGTATTCAAAAACACAAAGTTTCATCATATTTGTCAAAAAATTATCATGAAAAAAAATGGATTATTTTACGAAATTACTTTGTAAGTGGTATAAATGAGAAAAATGAAAAACTCATATCATACATGGTTAATAAATTAATAAATAAAAAACCAATTATTTTAAAAAGACCTAATGATATAATTGATATAATTGATGTAAGAGATGTAACTAAAATCATTAAAAATTTAATAAAAATTGACTACAGTGGTATTTTAAATATAGGTACTTCTTTTGAAAGTTCCCCAATTCAATTAGCTAAAAAATTAGTTAAGTTATATGGTTCGGGCGAAATAATTATTGATAAAAATTTTGATTACACTGGAACGAATAAGTATATTGTTTCTAACAATTCAAAACTTATTAACAATCTAAAACTTAAAACTAAGTATACTGTTGATGATATTTTAGAAACTATTTTAGAGAAACATTATGTTTAAAAAAAAACATTGGACAGACAAGTATAAAAATTATTTAAGTATCGGAGATTACACATATGGTTTAGACAGGAGTTCTTTGATAGGGCTTGATATATCATCAAAACTAAAAATTGGAAAATTTTGTTCTTTTGGTCCAGAAGTTAAGATTTTTTTGAATTCAGATCACCCTACAAATCTTCCAAGTACATTTCCTCTTAAAACATTATTACTACAAAAATCCCCATGGCCAAATCAAGATGTCATTTCAAAAGGTGATGTCTCAATAGGAAGCGATGTATGGGTTGGAGCAAGGTCTATGATTATGTCTGGTATAAATATTGGTCATGGTGCAATCGTTGCTGCAGGGTCGATTGTAACTAAAGATGTAGATCCATATGAAATGGTTGGTGGTGTTCCAGCAAAGACAATTAAATTTAGATTTACCAAAAAACAGATACAAGCAATGTTAAGAATTCAATGGTGGAACTGGTCTGATAATAAAATAAAAGAAGAAATTTCTTTGTTTTATTCAGATATATCTAAGTTTATAAAAAAATTTGATGATTATTAAAAATTTAGTGTAAACTATTTTACAAGAATTTTTCGATATTAGGTAACTTAGGTTCGCCAAATGCTTTCTCAAGTGACAAAGCTATTTCAACAGCTTTTTCGTCTTCATCTTTATTACATATAATTTGTAAACCAATTGGCAAGGTCTTCCCTGAAACATAGTTATTACAGAAACTTTGAATTGGGTATGTTATTGCACAAGCACCAAAAATGTTTACTGGTTGTGTGTTTGCAGAAGCCAAAAGACTTCTTTCATGCATTTTTTCTATATCAATTGTTTCATTTATGTTTAATGCTTGCATAATTGTAGTTGGAGAAATTAATGCATCATATTTACCAAAATACTTTTTAGAAATGATTTCTAATTCTAAAAGTCTATTTTTGGCCTCAATATATTCTGTTGATGAAACATTTAAACCTAATTTTGCTCTGTGACCTGTTACTGAATCCATTTTATCTACATTATTTAAAAATCGATCTCTTCCAAATGCACTTATAATTTCCGAACCAACGATTCTAGGAAATAGCACAGCTTTCTCTCTTGCTTCTGGTATGGTTATTTCCTCAATTTGCGCTCCAAAACTTATTAATTTTTTACAAAAATTATCATATGCTTCTAATACTTCAGGATCTAAGTTTTCGGTGAATGGTTCTTGTAATTTACCTAAATTCATACTTTCTATTTTTAAAGGAGACATCGATTTTTTTGTATTATTAAATGTATCAAAAATTAATTTTATGTCTTTAACTGATCTACCAATTGGCCCTGGTGTATCTAAAGTAGGTGATAATGGAAAAATACCATCTGTAGGCCATCTATTTTTTGTTGTTTTTAACCCAACGAGTCCATTAAGAGAAGCTGGTATTCTAACAGATCCTCCGGTATCCGTACCAATAGCAAATGGAGCAAGTCCAGCAGATACGGCCACGGCAGAACCGCTACTAGAACCCCCTGGAATTCTATGTTTTTCATAATCCCACGGGTTCATTGGTGTTCCTTTTATCTCATTGATTCCTGTAGCTCCAAGAGCAAATTCAACTGTGTGAGTTTTACCTAATATAACACAACCTAGAGATTTCAATCTTTTTACTAACGTGCCTTCTGGTCCAGTAATATCGTCAGTAGGTATTTTTGACCCATTTGTAGTAGGCATTCCATTTACAGAACATATGTCCTTGATTGCTACAGGAACACCCATCAAAGGTCCTAAATCTACTCCGCTCGCAAACAAGTTATCTATTGCACTTGCCCAAACCTTTGACTTTTCTTTGTCGAAATGAATATAACAGTGAAGCTTTGAGTTTAATAAGCTTATGCGTTCGCAATATATAGAAGTTAACTCTTTACATGTAATTAAGCCACTTCTAAAATTTTTTCCTAATTCCTCAATATTAATTTTATTAAGAGGGTCTTCAGGCAATGTATTTTCTGAAAAATTCATTTTTTATCTTCCCCATTCTAATTTTTAAACTGGTCTTTCATTGAACCAAAAATACCTTTCAATCTAGGTGAAGTGGCACAATCAGCTTCTAGGACCATTTTTTTTGACACTGGCACGTGAATTCCAACATAACGTACAGCATTGTATTTAGGGTTCGATTTGAGTTGTACTTTTCTGTCAGATTTCAATCTCAATCTAGCCACTCCTTTTTTAAAAGGAACGATTATATCGGTGCCTGGTACAGTGACAACAAAGCTATCATTATGAACAGAACATTTGTTATCTAAAGAAATTGTAACTGAAATAACTTCAACAGTTTTAAAAGCATTTTGAATATTAGGCATACCAAACCATAACATCAAGCCTATAACTGATAATCCAAGTATAAAAAAAAAACTTTTAATTAAAATTCGCATTGATACCTTAAAATAAACATAATAGATCTTAATATTATAATTTTTTAAACTAAAAATTAATATATTGAAATGATATTATTTTTAAATCATTAAGTTTAACTAGGGTCAACAATGAGAGATGAATTTGATAGAATAAAAAGGTTGCCACCTTATATATTTGCTGAGGTCAATGAGCTTAAAGCCAAATTAAGAGCTGAGGGTAAAGACATCATTGACTTTGGGATGGGTAATCCTGATATGCCAACTCCAAGGCATATAAAAGATAAATTAAAAGAAACAGTAGAGAAGCCAGGAACAGGAAGATATTCCACTAGTAAAGGTATCCCGGGTTTAAGAAAGGCTCAGGCCGCTTATTATCAAAGAAGGTTCAATGTTAAATTAGATCCAGAAAATGAAATAGTTGTTACTTTAGGGTCCAAGGAGGGCCTAGCTAATTTAGCGCAGGCAATAACTTCACCAGGAGATATTATATTATCCCCAAACCCTTCTTATCCAATACATCCATATGGTTTTATTATTGCAGGAGCATCTTTACGACATTTACCTGCTATGGATGAAGGAATTTTTAACGAAGCACTTTATCTAGAAAGACTAGAAAAATCAATTAAGGAAAGTGTGCCTACTCCAGTTGCACTAATTGTTTCCTTTCCTTCAAATCCAACGGCACAAATAGTATCATTAGAGTTTTATAAAGATTTAGTTAAAATAGCATTAAAATATGATGTNTATATTTTATCAGATTTGGCTTANGCTGAAATTTATTATGATGGTTTTCCTCCACCTTCAATTTTAGAAATCCCTAGAGCAAAAGAAGTGGCTGTTGAATTTACCTCAATGTCTAAAACTTATGCAATGGCTGGCTGGAGAATTGGATTTGCAGTAGGTAACCAAAANTTGATAAGTGCCCTAATAAGAATAAAGTCTTACTTAGATTATGGGGCATTTACTCCGGTACAAGTTGCTGCTGCTGCTGCTTTAAATGGACCACAAGATTGTGTGTTAGACATTAGAAACACCTATCAAAAAAGAAGAGATGTTTTAATTAAATCTATGTTTCGAGCTGGATGGGATATTCCTGCCCCTCAAGCAAGTATGTTTGCCTGGGCTCCTTTACCAGACAAATTTAAAAAAAGGGGTTCTTTAGAATTTGCNAAGGAATTAATGTTAAAAGCAGACGTAGCTGTTGCTCCAGGTGTGGCTTTTGGTGAATATGGAGAGGGTTTTGTAAGGGTAGGATTAGTAGAAAATGAACAAAGAATAAAACAAGCTGCTAAAAATATTAAAAAGTTATTGTTATAGCTTGATTTTATCAAGCTAAAAAAAGTTCAATATTAACCAAGAGCAAATCGAGTAGTGGATCAATTTTTAAATAATTTTCATATTAGAGATTTTTCAAAAATTGGAAAATCTAATATTTTTAGTTCTAACGCAATGGTTGNATCNTCTCACCCAATTGCTTCGAATATTGGTATTGATGTATTAAAAAATGGAGGAAATGCTGTTGATGCCGCATTAGCAATGAGCGCAGTTTTATGTGTTGCTGAACCTCATATGACAGGTGTAGGTGGTGATTGTTTTGCAATGCTATCAATAGACGGAAGTACAAAAATTAAAGCACTTAATGGTTCTGGAAAATCNTCTCAAAACNCTTCTTCAAAAAAACTNCGNGATNANGGCTTTAAAATTATTACTNCAGAAATGCCNGAANCAGTAACNATACCNGGATCAGTCGCTGCTTGGTCANTATTGCATAAAGAACATGGGCATATGCCTTGGAAAGATATCTTTAAGCCCGCCATAGAATTTGCAAAGTTAGGAGTTATAATACATGAAAGGGTGGCATTTGATTGGGAAAAAAACGTTTCAAAACTGTCCAAAGATATTGACACTGCAAAGTTATTTTTAAAAGATGGCAATGAATATAAAGTTAAGGATAAATTTATAAATTTAGGGCTGTCTGATGTTTTTGAAACTATATCTCATGATGGTCAAGACGGCTTTTATAAAGACTGGATTGCCNAAGATATTTGTCAAAAATTATTATCANTAGGCGGCAACCAAANTTTAAATGATTTTAAAAAAGCAAGTGCTGAATGGGTTGTTCCAATTACTGGTACTTATAGAAATATTAAATTACACGAATGTCCTCCAAATGGACAAGGTATAGTAGCTATAATAATTTTAGCTATTATAGAAAAGTTTAATATAAGTTCATTGTCAAAAGCTGATTACATGCACATATTTTGTGAAGCTAGTAAAATAGGTTATTTTTTAAGAGATAAATATTTGTCAGACTTTCATAATAATAAGCTATCTATCGAAGAATTTCTAACTTCAAAAGTTATTGACCGATATGCATCCATGATTGATTTGAAACAAGCAAAATACTTTACAAAAAGTGATTTTCCAGACCATGCAGATACAATTTACCTCTCTGTAAGAGACAAAAAAGGGATGACTATTTCTTTTATTAATTCTTTATTTGATGCTTTTGGGAGTGGCATAACAGCACCCAAAAGTGGCGTACTTCTTCATTGCAGGGGAAGAGGATTTAACCTTAAAGAAGGTCATCCTAATGAATTAAAACCGAACAAAAGACCTTTACATACCATTATTCCAGCTATGCTATCACAAAATGATAAATTATTAGGTTCTTTTGGTGTCATGGGAGGTCAATATCAAGCAGCNGGCCACGCTTATGTTTTATCTCAAATTATAGATTTTGGCTTAAATCCTCAACAAGCTCTTAATTATCCTAGGTTGTTTCCAAATAATGATANACTAGATATCGAGTCCTCTTTTGATAAAGACTTAATTGACGAATTAAGTTCAAGAGGTCATAAGATAAATTATCCTTCAGATTTAATTGGAGGTGGTCAAATGATTTTAATTGACAACGACAATAAAGTTTTGATAGGTGCCAGTGATTGGCGTAAAGACGGACTTGCAATTGGTTATTAAANAANTTTAAGGGNATTATATGTATTCGTTAACTTTTACAAAACCTGAATTAGTTGCAGAATTAACAGCAAAAATGTTGTTTGAAATTGAAGCAGTTCATTTTATGTCAGATAAGCCTTTTATATTCACTTCTGGAAAAGCTAGTCCAGTTTACATAGANTGTCGCAAAATTATTTCTTTCCCAAGGGTTAGGTCTACTCTTATGGATTTTGGAGCAGCAAAGCTCGCAGAAAATATTGGTTTTGAAGAATTTGACGCTGTTGCTGGTGGTGAAACAGCAGGTATCCCATTTGCTGCTTTTATTGCGGAACGACTTAATTTACCTATGCAATATATTCGAAAAAAATCTAAAGGTTTTGGTAGAGATGCTAGGATCGAAGGAGATATACAAAAAGGACAAAGAATTCTCTTAGTAGAAGATTTAACGACCGACGGTGGTAGCAAACTTAATTTTGCAGAGGCCATAAGGGACGCTGGTGCAGAAGTAAGACATACTTTTGTAATTTTTTATTATGATATTTATAAAAACACAATTTCGATATTAAATGAAAAGGATTTAAGGTTACATTATTTAGTAACATGGTGGGACATGTTA
Source organism: Candidatus Pelagibacter sp. (assembly GCA_002704185.1). Lineage (GTDB taxonomy): Bacteria > Pseudomonadota > Alphaproteobacteria > Pelagibacterales > Pelagibacteraceae. The sequence continues at coordinate 791 of PAFP01000032.1, read as the reverse complement.
AGTTTATCTAAAAAAACAAATAAATTTGATAGTAAAACTATAGATACTGTAGAAGATTTTTTAAATAATCCAATTGATTGGTCCCAAAAGAATGGAGGCAATTAATTTAATTCAAATTTTTAATTTAATTTCTCTATACGTTATTAATAAACATGAAATTATTACAACTATTCCGCCTATTAACTGATTTATTGTTGGGACTTCACTCCAAATTAAATAACCAAGTATTGCAGCTAAGGGTATAGCTAGATATCTTAAAGTAACCAAAATAGTCGCTTCGGCATATTTGTAACTTTGAGCCATCAAATACTGTACTAAAGATCCTAAAAACCCTAGTAAGACAAGGATATAAAGAAGTAAGCTAGGCTCAATTAATATTTCAATTCCATGATTTCCTTTAACACCATAAAACTTAGTTCCAAAGGCTAATATTGCCAAAATTATAACTGCTGATGTAATAAAGTTGTGGATCAAAGCAGTTGTTGAGGGATGTTCTGTTTTACCAATTTTTCTTAAAATTATAGCTAATCCAGCGTGTGTTAATGCGCTTCCAAAGGCAAGATAAAGCCCCAAACTAGACAAATTTGAAGTTTGACGAATAATGCTTATTGGATCTATCATTAAAAACACTCCAAGTAGTCCTATTATAACAGCCGTCCATCTAATTAATCCTATTTTTTCTCCTAATAAAAAAGGAGATAAAAGTGTTACATATATAGCAGAGCTCTGGGCTAAAGCTGTAGTAAGGCCAATTGGTATGAGCTGTAGAGATGAGAAAACCATTATCATGG
>PAFP01000031.1 GCA_002704185.1 Candidatus Pelagibacter sp. | reverse complement strand
TGAAAATATACTAGATAATAAACAGCATTTAGCAATTGTAAATGGAGATTTAAAAAAAAATTTAATACCGAAGGTTAGAGTATTATCTTCTAATTCTTTAGATATTTTTACAAGCAAAAATATTTCTAATGAGATTAAGAATTCTATTAAATTATTATCAAATTATAAACCAAGTGTAATTATAATAATTAAAGAAAGCGATTTCTCTGATTTACCCAAAATCATAAACTACAATAAAAATGAAATTTACAAAAATTCTAAATTAAGAGATTATGGTGTGGGTGCACAAATTCTTAATAAATTAAAAATTAAAACTATGATTTTAGTAACTAAATCAAAAAAAACAGTTATCGGATTAGAGGGTTTTGGTATAAAAATAAAAAAACAAGAAATTATATAAATAATATGAAAAAAAAATGTTTACTAGTTTATTCTGATTATTATCCTGAAATTTCTAAAAGTCTAGTTAATGGATCAATTAAAATTCTTAAAAAAAATAAAATTAAATATGACATAAAATCTGTGTCTGGGTGTTTTGAAATTCCTCAATTAATCAATATTTTATTAAAAAAAAAAAAGTATAATTTATGTGTCGTTCTTGGATGCATAATTAAAGGTCAAACTCCACATTTTTCTCTTTTATCTAACTCAATAATCAAATCAATTTCATATTTATCTATAAAATATGAGTGTCCAATTGGATTTGGAATAATTACTAGTTTAAATAAAAAACAAGCGACAGAAAGATCCTCATTTAAAAAAAATAAGGGGGTAGAAGCAACCACTGCAGCTATTTCAGTTTTAAAAAACATTTAAATTATGTATGAACAAATAAGACTTATAATTGTTCAAAAAATTTATGAAAAGATTACAAGTTCTAATAAAGATATAAAATTTAAGAAACATCCTTATATAAGATATATAAAAAAGATTTTTTATGCCTACTTTGAAAGAGAAATCGATTTAGAAAAAATACTTAAGAAGCATCTCGACAACACAAAAATTAATTTTAACAATATTGATCTTTTGCTTAAAATAATTCTTAAAGCTTCAATTTATGAACTATGTTATGTTAAAAAGACTCCCTCAAAGGTAGTAATTGATGAATATTTGAATGTTACAGCCAGATTTTATGACACTAATCAAAAAAAGCTAGTAAATGCTATACTAGACTCTGTTTATAAATCTCAATAATATATTTAAATAGTTGCATTTTTAATTAATTTTTGGCATCAAGGCGCTTTAACTATAATGAGTCCTGAAACAATACTTTTACTGGTGATTTTATGTGGTTTTGTATCTATCTTATATGGGGCAATATCCAGTAAGCAAATACTATCAGCTAATGCTGGAAATGATAAAATGCAAGAGATTGCGCTAGCAATTCAAATAGGCGCTAAAGCTTACTTAAATAGACAATATAAAACAATTGCTATTGTAGGTTTTGTTGTACTTATATTTATCAGCTTCCTTTTTTCAATTTGGGTTGGACTTGGGTATATTATCGGAGCTTTATTATCTGGAGTAGCTGGTTATGTTGGCATGTTAATTTCTGTACAAGCAAATGTAAGAACTGCTGAAGCTTCAAGAACCAGTTTAGATAGCGGATTAAGAATTGCTTTTAAATCAGGTGCAATTACAGGAATGTTAGTGGCTGGTTTAGCTTTGTTATCTATTGCAGTTTATTATTTCATGTTGATCAAGTTTAACATTGAAGAACGAGAGATAGTGAATGCTTTAGTAGCTTTAGGTTTTGGGGCCTCTCTAATATCTATTTTTGCTAGGCTTGGTGGAGGTATTTTTACAAAAGGCGCCGATGTTGGAGCAGATCTTGTTGGTAAAGTAGAAGCAGGAATACCTGAAGACGATCCTAGAAATCCCGCTGTTATAGCAGACAATGTTGGAGATAATGTAGGTGATTGTGCAGGTATGGCAGCTGATCTTTTTGAGACTTATGCTGTCACTATCGTAGCTACGATGGTTCTTTCATCGATATTTTTTCCAAACGATTTAAATATGATGATTTACCCTTTAACTATTGGGGGTATTTGCATCTTAACTTCAATAATTGGAACATATTTTGTCAAACTAGGTAAAAGCCAAAATATTATGGGCGCATTATATAAAGGATTTATAGTTACTGCAATTTTGTCTCTAATACTATTATACCCCCTGACAGATTTAGTTATTGGTTTAGATAAAAATTTTAAAGTTAATCAAAACAGCTTCACAGGTCTTGATTTGTATTTATGTGGTCTGATAGGTTTAATTATCACTGGTTTAATTATATGGATTACTGAGTATTATACCGGAACAAACTACAGGCCTGTCAAGTCTGTTGCACAGTCTTCAACTACGGGTCATGGAACAAATGTTATACAAGGCTTAGCGATTTCTATGGAAGCAACTGCTGTTCCTGCAATAATAATTGTTGCAGGTATAATCTCTACTTATTTATTAGCTGGCTTATTTGGAATTGCGATTGCTGTAACTACAATGTTAGCTTTAGCAGGTATGGTCGTAGCACTTGATGCATATGGGCCTGTTACTGATAACGCTGGTGGAATAGCTGAGATGTCAAACCTACCAGATGATGTAAGAAAAACTACCGATGCATTAGACGCAGTTGGAAATACAACTAAAGCTGTAACAAAAGGTTACGCTATCGGATCTGCTGGATTAGGAGCATTAGTTCTGTTTGCTGCTTATACAGAAGATATTAAATTTTTTTCTAAAGACCCTAATTCCTCACTAAGTGGTGTAGAAGTGAACTTTGATCTAACCAATCCCTATGTTGTAGTTGGATTATTATTAGGAGGTTTATTGCCTTATTTATTTGGCTCAATGGGAATGCAAGCAGTAGGCAGAGCAGGAGGCTCAGTAGTTAATGAAGTTCGTAGGCAATTTAAAGAGATGCCGGGAATCATGAAAGGCACTGAAAAGCCAGATTACAAAACAGCAGTAGACTTATTAACGAAAGCAGCTATTAAAGAAATGGTTGTTCCATCTTTATTGCCAGTATTATCTCCAGTAGCGTTATACTTTATTATTTACTTAATAGCTGGACAGGTTGCAGCATTATCCTCTTTAGGTGCCATGTTGTTAGGCGTTATAATAACAGGCTTATTTGTGGCAATTTCAATGACAGCAGGCGGCGGTGCTTGGGATAATGCAAAAAAATATATTGAAGACGGTAACTTCGGTGGAAAAGGATCAGAAGCTCACAAAGCGGCTGTAACCGGCGATACAGTAGGAGATCCATACAAAGATACCGCTGGCCCCGCAGTCAATCCAATGATAAAAATTACTAATATTGTAGCATTGTTATTGCTTGCGATAATTGCACATTAAATATTATTTTGGAAACGGCGTAAAATTATCATCTTTATTTTTAGATCTTTCAAGTCTTTTACGTGAAGAATTTAGTATTTTCGTAATCACAGACTCATCTAATGCAAAGCTTTTAGTTTTTTTCTCAGAGAATTTAACATTTTGCATATCATTTAAATCGTAATTATTAATCATTTTTACAATTCCCTTTGAATTAAATTTAATAGATATAACATTATTTTTCTTGAATTTGTTTTTGCCAAGTTTACTTTTCTCAATCACAATCTCATAATAACTCCAAAGGTTATTATCAAATGGATCAATTAAAGGCTGATAACCCATTATTTTTAAAACATCGTTTTTATTCGAATAATCAATCTTAATCTTGCTTAATTTTAAATCAATATTTTTTATACCATGTAGCTTTGTTGGTTTATCAAAAGAAGCGCAACTAAAAATAAACATAAATATAATTAGTACGTTTAAAAATTTCATAATAAACATGTAAGATTAATATAAAATTAATAAAAATAAAGAATTTTCTAAAATTATTGCTAAATACGTTAAAAATTGGTTGATTTAAAAAACATTAATGATATCAACACAGTCCTTATGGCAGTCCCAAAACGCAAAACATCTGTATCCAGAAAAGGCAAAAGAAGATCTCACCATGCTGTTAAATTTAGAAATATTGTTGAAGATAAAAAAAGTGGTGATTATAGATTATCACATCATATCGACATAAAATCTGGTATGTATAACGGCAAACAAATTTTAAAACAAAAGTAGAATTAATTAATGAGTTTCAAATTTAACATTGCGTTAGATGCAATGGGTGGTGATAATTCACCTTATAAAGTTATTCAAGGCTTAAGTTTTTTTTTAAAAGATAAAAAATCAGACGTCTCCTTTACACTTTACGGTAAATCGAAAGAAGTATTTAAAGTTTTAAAAGATTTTAATATTCAAAATGATAAGAGAGTAAGTGTTATTAATTGTGAAAATGTAATTTCAAATGAATTAAGTGTTAGAGAATCTATAAAATTAGGTAAGGATACTAGTATGTGGAGATCTATAGAGTCAGTTAAAGAAAATAAGTGTGATATTATTATATCTTCAGGTAATACTGGAGCACTACTTGTTATTTCTAAATTAATACTAAAAACAGTAAATGGAATAGACAAACCTGCATTAGCAGCATTATGGCCAAATAAAAATAATTTAAGTGTTGTTTTGGATTTAGGAGCTAACATTGACTGTAGTGAAAAAAATTTCATACAGTTTTCAAAAATAGGCAGCCAGTTATTTTCTGTTTTATTTGGTGTGTCGAAGCCAAAAGTAGGTTTATTAAATATAGGCTCAGAAGAAATTAAGGGAAATGAAACCTTAAAAAACACTAATACAGAATTAATGAAAAAAAATTTTACGTTTGACTATATTGGATATGTAGAAGGTAGCGATATCACCAAAGGTGTAGTTGATGTTGTTGTTACGGATGGATTCACTGGAAATGTTGCGCTCAAAACCGCTGAGGGAACAGCGAATTACATAACATCTGAAATAAAAAATGAATTTAGCAAATCGTTGTTTAGTAAATTATCATACATTACAAGTTTATATGTTTTTAGAAGAATTAAAAAAAGATTAGATCCTAGAAATTACAATGGCGCAATTTTTTTAGGATTATCTGCTCCAGTTATTAAAAGCCATGGAGGTGCGGATGGTTATGCTTTTTATAATTCAATTAAATTGTCTTACAAAATTCTTAATGGTAATTTAATTCAAAAAATTAAAAATAATATTATAAATGGAGAAAAATAAAAATATAACACGACAAGATTTGTATAATATTGTCTATAAAGAATTAGGCATATCAAAAAGCGAATGCTCAAAACTAGTAGATACAGTATTCGAGCATTTATTAAGACAATTGGAAAGTCAAAATAAAGTAAAAATTGCGCTATTTGGATCTTTTAATTTGAAAAATAAATCCCCAAGGATTGGAAGAAATCCTAAAACAAAAGAATTAGCAAATATAATTTCAAGAAACGTTGTTACTTTTAAACCTTCTAAAATGCTAAATAAAAAAATTAATAAGCAATCAAATAATGAATAAAAGAGATACCGCGCTTAAGTCTATAGGTGAGTTATGCAAAATTTTAGGATTAATAGACAAAGCTACGGGTAAAAAAAAGACATACGTTATAAGATTTTGGGAAAAGAATTTTAAAAAAGCAAAACCTTCTATACTACATAAAGGAAGAAGATATTATTCAAAAGATGATGTAAAATTCTTTATTTTTTTAAAAACGTTAATATTTGATGAAGGATTGCGATTAAATAAAGTAAAAAAAATCGTTGAAAATAATGATAAATCAAAAGTTGACAGTAAAATTGACTTATATATAAATCATGAGCGAATTTTAAAAATTCAGAAAATTATTAAAGAAATGAAAAATATTTTATAATGGCAAAAAAAACATCCGTAAAAGTTAGACTTGTACCTGAAGATAAACCTGATAGTAAATTTTTTTATTATGTAAAAAAACCTACTGCAGGTGAAAAAGCTAAAGAAAAATTAAAATTTAAAAAATACAATCCAGCAACAAAAAAACACGAGTGGTTTGTTGAAAAAAAACTTCCACCACATAGTAAATAAAGAGCTATTTGTAAATTTTTCTTTCTAACTTGATAAAAGATTTTATCATAGCCATCCATATATTTTTTACTATAAAAGTTTCTAAACCAATACTTCTTCCTTTATCGCATCTTATAAATATCATCTCCTTAATCCTCTTTTTATCAACAATTTTACTTTTAGGTTTAACTTTTACAATCTGAATAACTTGTTCTCTTCTTTGCTTTAACAAACGTAAAATTTTAAAGTCAATTCTATCTATATTTTTTCTTATTTTTAATAGTTTTTTTGACGGTGACAATTTAGTTTTTTTAATCATAACGCTTTAAGTGTATTTAATATATGAATGTTAAAGCAAAATAAAGTTGAATTATATTGGCTTATATTAAGTTGTTGTTCGTTGGTTATTCTAATAATTGTAGGTGGTTTGACGAGATTGACAGACTCAGGTTTATCTATAACAAATTGGCAAATATTTTCTGGAATAATTCCACCTTTATCAAATAATGAGTGGATTAAATATTTTAATTTATATAAGCAAATACCAGAGTTTAAACAACTTAATTTTGATATGAGTCTTGGTCAATTTAAAATAATTTTTTGGTGGGAATATGCTCATAGAATTTTAGCTAGATTAACAGTTGTAATATTTTTCATTCCATTCATTATTCTTTTAATAAAAAAAAAAATAAATAAAAAAAAAATATTGCTTAGCTTTATAGTAAGTACATTGTTTTTTATACAAGGATTTTTTGGTTGGTACATGGTCAAAAGTGGATTAATTAATAATGTCGATGTAAGTCACTTTAGACTATCATTACATCTTATAACAGCCTTAATTATTTATTCTTTAATTTTCTGGTTACTATTGAATTGTGAAAATGATTTAATTAAGTTTAGATTTAATTTAGTTAATTATGGTTTAATTATATTATTGTTTATGAGTTATGTACAAATAATTTTTGGTGCTTTTGTTTCTGGCTTAGATGCAGGATTAATATATCAAACCTGGCCATTGATGAATGAGAATTTTATTGCAGAAGAAATTCAAATTAAATTTATTGCTTCTTACTCAAGTCTTAGTGAACATGCTTATGTGCAGTTTTATCATAGGATGCTTGCATATTTTTTGATTTTAATATTTCTTTATATTTATATAAAAAACATTAATTTAAAAGCACTTAATATTCTTTATTTAAATATTATTTTAATTGCTATAATATTCCAAGTCATTTTAGGAATTCTTACACTTGTATCAGGTTTAAATATTATATTAGCTAGTTTACACCAAATAGGCTCAATTTTATTAATATCATCAATTCTGCTGGCTTTATACAAATTAAATGTCAAAATTAATTGACATTGCAATCTTAAAATATTAATTACCGACACAAATGAATGAAATTTTAAAGAAAATATCTGAAAATTATTGGCTTCATATTGATGCAACAGATTTAGTAGTTGGTCGCTTGGCTGCAGAAATATCTAAAATTTTAAGAGGGAAAAATAACTGCAATTATACTCCTAATAAACTAGGTGAAAATTTTGTTGTAATCACAAACGCAAAAAAAATAAAATTTACAGGATCAAAAATGCAAAATAAACAATATTTTAGACACACTGGCTACCCAGGTGGAATAAAGTCTAAAACACCAGAACAATTATTGCAAACTAAGCCTGAACAAATACTTAAACTTGCTGTAAAAAGAATGTTACCAGGTGGCCCCTTAGCTAAAAAGCAATTAACTAAATTAAAAATTTACCCTACTGAGAGTCATCCACATAAATCTCAAAATCTAAAAAACTTTGATTTTGGAAAACTTAATAGAAAAAATAAAACTAATAATTAACTATGGAACAACTAAAAGTATCCAAAGAAGCAATCTATGCAACAGGCAAAAGAAAAGAGTCAATCGCAAGAGTATGGATATTAAAAGGAGCAGGGAAAATTACAATAAATGGAAAAAAATATAATGAATATTTTAAAAGATCAGTACACCAACTAGTTATAGAAAAACCTTTTAATATTACTAAAACTAAAGATGTTTATGATATTTTTGCAACGGTTAAAGGCGGTGGGATGAGTGGTCAGGCAGGGGCGATTACTCATGGTATTTCAAAGGCTTTAGTTACAATTGATCCATCTTGCAGAAAAAGTATAAAAAAAAATAAATTACTTACTAGAGACTCTAGAACAGTTGAAAGAAAAAAATACGGTCAACGTAAGGCTAGACGAAGATTTCAATTTTCTAAAAGATAATTTCTCTTTCTATTTAATCTTAATTAAATTAAAAAGACTATATGTCAAAAACTAAACATGTTTGTATTGCTGGAGCCACAGGCTTTGTTGGAATTGAACTAATTAAATTATTAGTAAAGCATCCAAATATTCAAATAAAATATATTTTTGGGAATGAAAAAAAAATTTTTAATAAATTTTTAAATAAAAAATTTATTAAAAATACTAATAATTTACCCAAATTAAACAAATTGAATATTAATAATATTAACAAATGCGATGTTCTTTTTTCTGCATTGCCACATGGTATTTTAAATAAAATAGCTAATAAAATTAATAGTAATATTGTTATAATTGATTTATCAGCAGATTTTAGATTATCTGATGTTAAAAAATTCGAGGAATGGTATAAAACTAAACATCAAGCAAAAAATCTGCAAAAATATTCAATTTATGGATTAAGTGAAATATTTTACTCCAATATAAAAAAAAAAAAATATTATAGCATGTCCAGGTTGTTACCCAACGTCTATATTATTACCTTTAATTCCACTTTTGGATGATAATTTAATTAATACTCTAGAAATTATTGCAGATTGTAAATCAGGTTATTCTGGTGCTGGAAAAAAAATTTATGACAAAAATAAATATCCTGATATTGATAATAATATTTCTGTTTATGGAATAGCAAACCATAGACATTTACCAGAAATTGAAGAAAATTTGAAAAAGTTTTGTAAATCAAAGTTAAAAATAAATTTTACTCCACATCTAATTCCAACATTTAGAGGTATAATTTCCACAATTTATATAAAATCTAAACATACTATTTCTAATCTTCATAATAAATTAGATGAGTATTACAAAGATTCAAAATTTATTAGAGTATATAAAAACAAAGAATTAAATACTAATGATGTTATCAATACAAATTACTGTAATATTTCAATCAATCAAAATAGATATAAAAACGAATTTATTATATCATGTTCAATTGATAATTTATTAAAAGGAGCAAGTGGACAAGCTGTTCAAAATTTTAATATTAGATTTGGATTTAAAGAAACTAAAGGTTTAATATGAAAACTTTCAATATTGCCATTGTTGGTTTAGGAAATATTGGATTAGAAGTCTATAAAAACCTTAATATTAATAAAAATATTATTCAAAAAAGGACTGGATTTAAATTAAATATTTTAAAAGTCTCAGCAAAAAATTTAAAGAAAAAAAGAAATATAAAAATACCAAAAAATCTCTGGGAGAAAAATCCTTTATCTCTAGCGAAAAACAAAAAAATAGATATCATTGTAGAATTAGTAGGAGGATCTTCAGGAATTGCAAAAAAAATTGTATTTCAATCTATAATAAATAAAAAACATGTGGTGACTGCAAACAAGTCTTTGATTTCTAAATATGGAGATAGATTATCTGTTTTAGCAGAAAAAAAATCTGTGAATTTACTTTTTGAGGCAGCTGTTGGTGGTGGAATCCCTATTATAAAATCAATAAAACAGGGTCTTATTGCAAATAAAATCTTTCATGTATACGGCATATTAAATGGAACTACTAATTTTATATTATCGCAAATGGAAGAAAAAGAAATTTCTTTTAGAGCCGCATTAGCTGAGGCAAAAAAAAAGGGTTATGCTGAAGCTAATCCTGCATCGGATATCAATGGTATAGACTCTGCTGAAAAAATTTCAATATTAAGTTCTATATGTTTTGGTTGTAAAATATTAAATAAAAATTTTTTAGTAGAGGGTATAAAAAATATTGGATTAGATGATATAAATTTTGCTAAAGAATTAGATTTGAAAATCAAATTACTAGCTATTTCTGAAAAAATAGGAAATAGTATAAAACAAAGAGTGCATCCTTGCTTGATACCTGTAAAAATGGATATTTCTAATATTAATGGAGTTACAAATGCAATTGTCGTAGACGGTAAACCTATTGGTCGAACAATATATGAAGGAGAAGGGGCCGGTAAAGGGCCAACATCATCTGCTGTCATATCTGATATATCTTCTATTATGGTTGGAAACGATGATTTTTCATTTGGGCACAGTCCAACTACAAAAAAAAAATTAAATATTTTTAATTTTAATAATCATGAATGCAAATATTATATTAGACTTTTAGTTAAAGACAAAAAAGGTGTTTTATCAAAATTAACAACTGTATTTGCAAAAAACAACGTATCAATTAGAAACTTAATTCAAAAACCTAAACACAATTTATCGAATATAGTTATAATTACACACTTTACTAAAGAGAAAAATATTAAAAAAATTTTAAAAAATCTTAATTCAAATAAAGAAAATTTTAAGGATGTAATTATAATTAGAATTAGAGACGAACAAAAATTATAATGACAATAACTGGTGCAATCGTTATTTATGTTATTATATGGTGGATTGTGTTTTTTACTATATTGCCTTTAAACATTAAATCGCAGCTAGATAATCAAAAAATTTATCCTGGTTCCGAGCCTAGCGCACCATCTGATCCCAAAATTAAAAAACGAATATTTTCTACAACATTAATATCTACTATTTTATTCATAATTATATATATTTTAACTAGTTTTAATATAATAAATATTAGAGAACTTTTGTCATAATATGAAACTATCAAACTATTTTTTACCAATAATAAAAGAGATACCTTCTGATGCAAAAATAAAGTCTCATCAACTAATGATCAGGACTGGCATGATAAGGCAATCAACTTCTGGTATTTATTCATGGTTACCTTTGGGTTTTAAAATACTTAAAAAAATTGAAAATATTGTAAGAGATGAACAAAATAAAGCAGGAGCGATTGAAATGTTAATGCCTACAATTCAGTCAGCAGAGATATGGAAAGAAAGTGGAAGGTACGATAGCTATGGGCAAGAAATGCTGAAAATTAATGATAGACAAAAAAGAGAATTATTATACGGACCTACAAATGAGGAACTTATTACTCAGATTTTTAGAGATAATATAAAGTCTTATAAATCCTTACCATTACTATTGTATCATATTCAATGGAAATTTAGAGATGAAATTAGACCTAGGTTTGGGATTATGCGCTGTCGAGAATTTTTAATGAAAGATACATATTCTTTTGATTTAAATGAAAAGAATGCAGAAATATCATATTATAAAATGATGTTATCTTATTTGAAAACATTCGAAAGATTTAATTTAAAAGCAATTCCAGTAAAAGCTGATACAGGACCAATAGGCGGAAATTTATCTCATGAATTTATTATATTAGCCGATACAGGGGAAAGTGAAATTTTTACAGATTCAGAGATTTTTAACTTTGAAACTAAGTTATTAGAATACAATGATGTCTCGTTAAAAAAATTATCAAGCCACTTTTCAAAATTTTATTCTTCAACATCCGATTTACACGATGTTAACAAGTTCCAAAAACAAGTACCAAAAAAAAATCAAATAATTAAAAAAGGAGTTGAAGTAGGACATATTTTTTATTTTGGACAAAAATACTCCAAGTCATTAAATGCGATTGTAAATACACGTGAGTCAAAAAGTGTTAATGTATACATGGGTTCATATGGAATTGGAGTCTCCAGATTAGTTGGGGCAATTATTGAGGCTAACTATAATAATAATTTTATGAAATGGCCAAAATCAGTTACGCCTTTTCAGGCAGTGATTATAAATTTAGGTAAAGATAATGATACTGTTACAATTAAAGCTAATAATTTATACCAAAAACTAATACATAACAAATTTGATGTAATACTAGACGATACCGATGCTAATCCATCAAGTAAGTTTAAAAATTTTGAATTAATAGGAATACCTTTTCAAATAATTGTGGGATCAAAACATCATGATGATGAATTCGAGTTTAAAGAGTTAGGCAAAGACAGTAAAATAGTAAATTTGGACAGTTTAATATCAATTTTAAAAGAAGAATATTCAAATTGTTAACTATTTCAGAAAGATTAATAATAAAAAGATACTTAAAACCCAAAAGAAAAGAGGGTCTATTGAAAATAATATCATTATTTTCATTTATAGGTATTGGTTTAGGAGTTGCCACATTAATAGTAGTTATGGCAGTGATGAACGGTTTTAGAGATGAATTAATTTCCAAATTACTTTCTTTTCAGCCTCATATTACAATAGAAAAAATAAAAAATGATCAAAAAACTTTTAATTCTGTTCAAGATATATTATTAAAACGAAAATTTGATATTTTGTCTATTTCATTAGTCCAAAATGGCAAGGGGTTAATCCTTACAGATAAAATAAGCAAAGGAATAGTGTTTAAAGGTTTTGATAGAGAATATGGGAATTTTAATCAAGTTTTTAATAAAAACAATATTCTTCAAATTAATGATAAATTAAATTTCAATGACGACGAGGTAGGAATTGGTACAGATTTAGCTAATATCTTAAATTTAAAGCTAGGTGATGAAATTGTAATTTTATCTAGCAAATCCAACACAACGCCTATTGGGACCATACCCTCATCTTATAAATTTAAAGTTAGTTTTATTTTTGATACTGGCTTATATGAATTTGACTCAAATTATATAATTGGTAATACTTATCAATCAAATAATTTTACTAATTCAAATTTCAAAGAAATAGAGTTAAGACTTAAAAACATTAATAATACAAAAAAGGCTACAAATTTATTAAAAAATCTTTTTACGAAAAAAAATATTTATCATTGGTCTGATGTAAATAAAACTTTTTATGATGCATTGAATGTAGAAAGGAATGTTATGTTTATCATATTAACCTTAATAATTATAGTTGCTGCTTTTAATATTATTTCTGGCTTAACAATATTGGTAAAAAACAAAAGCAAAGAGATTGCCATATTAAAAACTTTAGGATTTACTGATTTTTCAATTTGTAAAATTTTTTTAATTATAGGGTCATCTATTGGTATTTGTGGCACTGTTTTTGGATCTTTTTTAGGTGTATTGATATCGCATAATGTAGAAAATTTAAGATTATTCTTAAGCAATGTATTTAATTTAGAAATATTTCCAGCAGAGATTTATTTTTTGAGTAAAATGCCAGCAAATATTGAACTAGACATGATTATTTTAATTAGTTTATTTTCTATATTGATTTCAATTCTAGCTTCACTTTTTCCTGCAATTAAAGCGTCAAAATTGGATCCAATTATTAATTTAAAATATGAATAATTTCCTTGAAATTAGAAACTTAAGCAAAAAGTATACTGGGGTTCAAAATATTGAAATTTTTAATAATTTAAATTTACAACTTTCGGACAATCAAATTGTAGCATTAACTGGACCTTCGGGATGTGGCAAGACAACACTATTACATATTTTATCTCTATTAGACAATAATATTAACGGCGAGTATATTTTAAATAATAAAAATTTAAGCAATTTAAACAAAGTTCAAAAAAATTCTTTAAGACAAAACAAAATAGCTATTTTATTTCAAAATTTTAATTTAATTGAAGATTTAAATTCATTAGAAAATGTAATCTTGCCAAATTTAAACAGCTTTAATAAATACAGTTCAAGCGTTGAAAAAGGCATGAATCTTTTAAAAGAATTTAATCTTGATAAGCGATTAAACCATTTGCCTTCCCAATTATCAGGAGGGGAACAGCAAAGGGTTGCGTTAGCTAGATCTTTGATAAATGATCCTGAGTTAATTCTTGCTGATGAACCTACAGGAAATCTAGATCCTGAAAATACTGAAATCGTTATCAATTATTTAAAAAATTTAAAATGTAAAAAAAGACTTATTTTATTTGCAACTCATAATAGAGATCTTGTTAATAAATGTGATTTAGAACTAACAATTAAGAATAGAACTGTTAATTCTTTATAGTGGATCAATTTATACATTATAAAAATCATACCCAATATTCTATTTGTGAGGGAGCAATTAAAATTTCAGATTTAGTCAATTATTGTAAAAAAAATAATATACCCGCAGTAGGCTTATGTGATAATTTTAATTTATCAGGTGCTCTAGAGTTTGCATCTGAACTTTCAAAACAAAGCATTCAACCAATTATTGGAACTCAAATTAATATTAAAATAACAATTGGTAACTCATCCATTATTGGAAAAATAACAATGATTGCAAAAAACAAGATTGGATATGAAAACATATTATATCTTTCTTCAAAATCCTATTTAGAGTCTAATTCTAATGAGCAAATTCATTGTTCGTTTCATGATCTAATAGATCATTTAGATGGTCTTGTTATATTAGCAGGAGGAAGTTATTCTTTAATTTCAAAACTAATCAAAAATAATAACACTGAAGAACTAAAAACATTTTTAAAATTAATTAAAGAAAAAATTAATGATGATTTGTATATAGAAATTCAAAGACATTCTGAAGATTATGAAAAAGAANTAGAGCTAAATTTATTAAATATTAGTAGTGATTTATTTTTACCAATTATTGCTACACATGAAGTTTTTTATTTGGACCAAGATATGTACGAGGCTCATGATGCATATATTTGTGTGGGACAAAAAACATATGTAAATGAAAAGAATAGAATTAAATATTCTTCAGAACATTATTTTAAATCATCCGAGGATATGAAAAAACTATTTTACGACTTACCAGATGCTTTAATCAATAATTATAATTTAGTTAAAAAAATATGTTTTTTNCCTAAAAAATCTAAGCCATTACTACCAAATTTTGAAAAAGAAAATATTAATTTAGATAAAGAGATCAAAGAACAGGCCATAGCAGGTTTAGAGTATTGTTTAAAAAATTATGTTCTAAAAGATATTAATGANGAAACTATAATAAAAAATAAAGAGAAAATCTATTACGATCGACTGAATTACGAATTAGAAATGATTATTAAGATGAAATTTTCTGGTTATTTTTTGATTGTTTCGGATTATGTGAAATGGGCAAAAAATAATTATATTCCAGTGGGTCCAGGTAGAGGTTCAGGCGCTGGTTCACTTGTTGCATGGTGTCTATCAATTACAGATTTGGATCCTATTAAATTTGGTTTAATATTTGAAAGATTTTTAAATCCAGACCGAATTACAATGCCTGATTTTGATATAGATTTTTGTCAGGAAGGAAGAGATTATGTAATTAATTATGTTAAAAACAAATATAAAAATAAGGTAGCCCAAATAATTACTTTTGGGAAATTACANGCTAGGATGGCCCTAAGAGATATCGGTAGAGTAATAGGCTTGCCATACGGAAGAGTTGATCAACTTTGCAAAATGATACCTTTTGATCCTTCAAGACCACTTTCATTAGCGGAGTCTATTGCCATTGAACCAAGGATCTTACAAGCCGAGAAAGAGGATCAAAATATAAAAAAATTAATTAATTTTTCCTTAAAACTTGAAGGTTTGTATAGAAATATTGCTACCCACGCAGCTGGCGTTGTAATCGGTGACAAAGATTTAAGAAAAATAGTTCCTTTATACAAAGATCTTAATTCAAATATACCCATACCAGTAACACAATTTGACATGAAGTCATCTGAGGAAGCAGGTTTGGTCAAATTTGATTTATTAGGACTGAAAACTCTAACTGTTATTAAAAAAGCAGTAAAATTTATTGCTAAAGAAAATCCGAAATTTGATATTTCTAAAATAAGTTTAAATGATAAAAAAACTTTTGAATTATTAAGTTCTGGCGAAACAATGGGAGTCTTTCAACTTGAAAGCTCCGGTATGAGAGAAGTTTTAAAACAACTGAAACCAAATAAATTTGAGGACATTATTGCGCTTGTAGCTTTATATAGACCAGGCCCAATGAGCAAAATATACCAACATACATTAGTAGAAAACATGAAAAAGAAAAAATAGATTATATTCATCCAATGTTAGAAGATGTTCTTAAGGAAACTTATGGTGTAATTATTTATCAAGAGCAAGTTATGCAAATTGCACAGACACTTTCTAATTTTTCTGCCAGTAAAGCAGATATCCTACGTAAGGCCATGGGTAAAAAAAAATCTGCAGAAATGGAGAGGCAAAAAAAGGATTTTATTTCAGGAGCAATAAATAACAACATTTCAAAAGATCAGGCTATTTATATATTTCAATTAGTAGAAAAATTTGCACAATACGGTTTTAATAAAAGCCACGCAGCAGCGTATGCTATGATTGCCTATCAAACAGCATATCTTAAAACCCATTATCCAACCTTCTTTTTTTGTGCATCCATGAATACTGAATTATCAAATACAGATAAACTAAATTTATTTTATGAAGAATTAAAAAGACTTAGATTAAAGATATACCCGCCAAATATAAATTATTCATCAGCAGAATTTCTCCCAAACAAAAAGAATGAAATTTATTATGCTTTATCAGCTATTAAAGCAGTAGGTTATGAGAGTATATCAAAGATTATTGCTGAAAGAGAAAAGGATGGATTATTTAAAAACCTAAGCGATTTTTTAACAAGAAACGAAAGTAAAAATTTAAATAAATTACAACTTGAAGGCTTGATCAAGGCAGGTGCATTTGACTGTTTTGATAATAATAGGAGAAAGCTATTTGAAAATGTACCAGAATTAATTAAGTTATCTAAAAGTTCTGAAACACATAGTGATAATTTAAATCTTTTTAAAGATGATCAAGATACCAAAGTAATTGATTTAGCTGATATTAAAAAATGGAAAGAATCCGAATTAATAGAAAAAGAATTTGAGTCTTTAGGTTTTTTTGTAAGTGAACATCCATTAAAAAATTATAAGAGGGTATTAACCGATTTAAAAGCAATCGATTACAGCGAGTTCAAAAATAATTCAAAATTAAATACTGGTGTAGTTTCTGGTACATTGATGAAATTACAAGAAAAGAAAACAGCAAAAGGAACTCCTTATGCAATTGCAAAGTTTACTGATCTAAGTCAAATGTTTGAATTATTTATATTTTCTGAAAACTTAGTTGAAAATAGGGAATTTCTTAAAGTTGGCAATTCATTTATAATTAATGTAAAAAAGGAGGTCACAAGGGATGGAAACGATAGAATAAATATTTCAAGAATATTTTATATAGATAATTTTTCTTCTAAAATCATAAAGGAAGTTAGCATTGAATTATCTAATGAAAAAGAAGTTGCGAATATAAGTAAGTATTTAGCAAATAAGAGTGGCAACACCGAGGTAAGGTTTAAATACTTAAAAGAAAATAAAATATGTAATTTTAAATTATCTAATCCGAGAAAAATAGATTATGATGATATAAAACGCCTAAAAGCTGAGGGTTTTAGAGTGAATATTAAAGATTAAATACTTGTAATTAATAAAATAATTAAATATAAAAATCAAAATTCGCAGAGGAAAATGGATGTAATCCCCCGGTCCACAACTGTGGTAGTTTCCTCGGTGGAGTAACCGGTTAAAAATTATGAATTTACCAAGTGTAAGTATAAAAGATTTATTAGAAGCAGGGGTGCATTTAGGTCACAAAACATTTAGATGGAACCCAAAAATGAAACAGTATATTTATGGTGAAAAAAACTCTGTTCATATAATCGATCTTTCACAAACTCTCGAACTACTGAATAAAGCATTACTTGAAATACATAAAATAGTTTCAAATGGTGGAAGGATTTTATTTGTATCTACAAAAAAACAAGCATCGGAATTAATCTCAAGTTTAGCAAATGAGACAGATAGTTTTTATGTAAATCACAGATGGCTTGGTGGAATGCTAACAAATTGGAATACTATAAATAATTCTATTAAAAGACTAAAAAAATTAACTGATGATTTAAAAAAAGAAGACACAGGATTTACTAAAAAAGAACTAATTAAGATGACTATCGAAAGGGATAAATTAGATAGATCTTTAGGTGGAATTAGCAAAATGAGAAAATTACCAGATTTAATATTTATTATAGACACTAATATTGAATCTTTGGCAGTTTTAGAAGCCAAAAAACTTAAAATTCCTATAGTGGCTATAGTAGATAGTAACTCGAATCCTGAAAACATTACTTACCCAATACCAGGCAATGATGATGCAAGGCGTTCAATTAATTTATACTGTGACCTTGTGCAAAAAACTATTATTGATGCAAAAAAAAATCTAGCAAAAACTGAACCGGTTAAATCTGAAAAAAAATCAAATAAAAGCCAAACAAAAGAGAAATAATTAAAAAAATTATGAGTACTCTTGAAAAAGTAAAAGAGCTTCGCGAAATAACAGGAGCAGGAATGCAAGATTGTAAAACTGCGTTAAATGAAAATAATAATGATATTGAAAAAGCTGTAGATTTTTTAAGAAAAAAAGGAATTTTAAAAGCTGCAAAAAAAAGTGCGCGTGATACAGCAGAAGGTATTGTAACTATTTCAGTTTCAAATAAAAAAGCTGTAATTTTAGAAGTCAATTCTGAAACTGATTTTGTTGCAAAGAATAAAGAATTTATAAAATTTTGTGAGGATGTTACTAATAATTCAATTAATGCAAATACTCTAGATGATATTACGAAAACAAAGCTTTCAAACAATGAAACTGTTGAAGAAAATTTAACTAAGCTTATATCAAAAATTGGAGAAAATATTAAAATTAGACGATTTGAAAAAATTATAACAGATGATTACATTTCTAGTTATATTCACAATAAAGTTTCTGAGAATTCAGGTAAGATTGGTGTATTAATATCTTATAATACAAGTGATAATAATATTTCAAAAGAATTAGCAAAAAATATATGTATGCATATCGCAGCGCTTAATCCTATGGTAATCAACAAAAAGGATATTGATGAAAAATTTGTTGATAAAGAAAAAAAAATAATTCTTGAGCAATTAAAAGATGACAAAAAAAATCCTAACATTTTAGAAAAAATAGTTAATGGCAAGTTATCCAAAGTAATATCTGAAAACTCATTAATGGAGCAAAAATGGGTTTTAGATCCAGATTTAAGCGTCAAATCGGCTATAACTAATTACGCGAAAGACAAAAATATTAAGTTCGAAATAAATAAATTTTTAAGAATTAGAGTAGGCGAAGGAATAGTTTTATCTAAATCAGATTTTAAAGAGGAAGTTCAAAATTTAGCCAAATAATTTATGAGTGATATTCTAAAAGAGTTCGAAAAGAAAATGAATGACTCATTATCTAGCCTAGACAAAGATCTTTCGTCTATTCGAACAGGAAGAGCTCATTCAAATATGTTGGATCTATTAAAAGTAGAGGTTTATGGGCAAAACATGCCCATAAAGCAATTATCATCAATATCAACTCCTGATCCACAAACTTTAACGTTGCAGGTATGGGACCAAAATAACGTGAAGTTCATAGAAAAATCAATCAGAGAGTCAGAATTGAATTTAAATCCTATAATTGACGGTCAAATAATTAGAGTTCCAGTTCCTAAATTATCAGAAGAAAGAAGAAAAGAATTAGGAAAAATAGTTTCACAACAGTCTGAAAAAATCAAAATTTCCATTAGAAATATAAGAAGAGAGGGAATGGACAAAATTAAAAAAGATAATAAAAACAAAACAATTACTGATGATGAAAATAAAAAATACTCAACAGAGTTGCAAAAAATAACTGATAATTTTATAAATAAAGTTGAAGAAAAGGTTAGGCAAAAAGAAAAAGATATCTTAACTGTATGAATAAAGTTCGTCATCTTGCTATAATTATGGATGGCAATGGAAGATGGGCAAAATCAAAAGGTAGAACTAGATCTTTTGGTCATAAACAAGGTCTAAAAAATTTAGATAAAATTATAAGAGTTCTTATTAAGAATAATATTAAGTATTTAACATTATATACTTTTTCATATGATAATTGGAAACGTCCAAAAAAAGAAATTACTAACATATTTATACTTTTAGAAAATTATTTAAAAAAAAACTTTAATGATTTAAAAAAAAAAAATATAAATGTTAGTTTTATCGGTGAAAATAACAAATTACCTCAAAGTATTAGAAAACTTATAAAATTATATAATAATAATAAGTTTAATAAGTCAAAATTAAGAATTAATGTTGCATTCAATTATAGTTCAAAAAAAGAAATAATGAATGCAATCAGATTACTCTTCCGTGAAAAAAAGAAAATAAATGAAGTTAATTTCGTTAAAAGTCTATACACACGTAATTTCCCGGATCCTGATTTGTTAATAAGAACAGGTGGAAGAAAAAGGTTAAGTGACTTTCTACTTTGGCAAATATCATATACTGAATTATATTTTATTGATAAATTATGGCCAGAGTTTAATGAAAATGATTTAGTTAAGGTATTAAAAAATTTTAAATTAATTAAAAGAAATTATGGAAAATAACAAATTCAGATCAGCTTTTAAAAGCAGATTTTTTATATCTATTGTCGGAGCACCAATAACAATATACGCAACTTTTCATGAACACTTGTTTAGCTTATTAGTTATTCTTTTATCTATATTTTTGTTTTATGAGTGGCTATCAAGAATTAAATCTGTATTTGATAAAATTTTTGGATCATTAATTATTATATTTTTTATATTTTCTATAATAACAATTAATAATTCAAATAATTATTTAACAATATGGTTATTTTTAATTGTATGGATAAGCGATATTTCAGGATATTTTGTTGGAAAATATTTTGGAAAAATCAAAATTTTTAAAATTAGTCCCAATAAAACTTTAGAAGGTTATTTGGCATCAGTATTATTTTCACAGTGTTCCTACTTTATAATGAAATGTTTTAATGATTTAAATATAATTATTAATAAAGTTATTATTGTTCAGTTTTTAATTTGTATAGCTTGTATTATTGGCGATCTTTTTTATTCTTTTTATAAGAGAAAATATAAATTAAAAGATTATTCAAATCATTTAGGTGATCATGGCGGATTTTTAGACAGAGTTGACGGTTTAATATTTTCTTCGGTAATTTTTTATATTATAAATTTATGAAAAAAAAAACTATTGGAATTTTAGGATCTACGGGATCAATAGGTTGTCAAACATTATCATTATTAAAAGATAATAAAAATTATCAAATTATATTCTTATCTTGTAATCGAAATATAAAAAAATTATTTGATCAGGTAAAAATTTTTAAGCCGAAGCATATATATATTATTGATAAAAAATCATACAATAAATTTAAAGCAAAAAATAAATTTCGAAATTTAAAAATTTATAACGATCTTTATAAATTAAAAAGAAGTATTAAAAATAAACTAGACTATACTGTATCTGCCTTTTCTGGAAACCAAGGTTTTGATTCTACCTTTGAAGTATCTGAAATATCTAGAAATTTATTAATTGCAAATAAAGAGGCTATAATTTTAGGTAATAATATTTTAAAAAAGAAGTTAAAAAAAAACAAGTGTAATTTAATACCCATAGACTCTGAACACTATTCGATATTTAAATTTATAAAAGACAATAAAATTATTATAAAAAATATTCACAAAATATTTATTACTGCATCAGGTGGTCCTTTTTATAATAAAAAAATAAATTTTAAAAATGTTACTATAAAAAATGCTTTAAGACATCCAAATTGGAAAATGGGAAAAAAAATTTCTATAGACTCAGCTACTCTTGCTAATAAAATTTTGGAATATTTTGAAGCTATTATATTATTTTCTTTTAAACCAGATAATATAATAATCAGAATACAACCAAGTTCTAAAATTCATTCAATAGTTTTAATGAAATCTGGTTTTTATTATTTAATTGCTCATAATAATGATATGAAAATTCCCATTTCTAGTGCTTTAAATTTAAATTCAATTTTTAAAAATTCAGATAAAATTGTTTTTGAAAAACAAAAATTATCTTTTTACAAGCCAAACTCTAAACAATTTAAATTAATAAGAATTGCTAAAAAAGTTGCCAATCTGGGGCATTCTGCAATGATAATGTTCAGTGTTATAAACGAGAGATTAGTTTATAAATTTTTACAAAAAGAGATAACTTTTGATAAAATTTCCTCTATTTTGTTGCATTTATTTAGTAATAAAAAATTTATTTCTCTATGTAAAACATATATAAGAAGCAAAAAAGATATATATAATATCGTAAAAATAGCTGAACAATATAGATTAGATTAAAATGTTAAAAAAATTTTTTGTTTTATTAGTTCTTATATTTCAATCGAGCCATATTTATGCCGAAATTATTAAAAAGATTGAAGTATTTGGCAACAATAGAATTGATTCAAAAGTAATAATTGAATATTCCAATTTAAAAGTGAATCAAAATTATAAAAGTAATGATTTGAATTTAGCTCAAAAAAATATTTATAAAACAGGTTTTTTTTCTGATGTTACATTAAGTGTTTCTAATGGAAGCTTAGCAATTTCGGTAAAAGAAAATCCTATGATATCTTTTTTTTATATTGAAGGGGAAACAAGAGATGGTGTGATCGAAAAATTTGAAGAGTTCATATCTTTAAAAGAAAATAAGTTTTTTGATCTTGCAAAAGCTAAGCAAGATTTAGAAATTATTAAAACATTTTATCGTAATACAGGTTATTACGCAGCAGAAATAAATTTGATAACATCCGAACTCAGCGATAATAAAATTAACTTAGTTTACAGAATCAATCGAGGTAGCAAAACCAAAATAAATGACATTTTTTTTATTGGTGATAAGAAATTTAGATCTGGTAAGCTCAGAGATATAATTAAATCTACTAGACATAATTGG
>PAFP01000030.1 GCA_002704185.1 Candidatus Pelagibacter sp. | reverse complement strand
TTAAAAAAAAATTCTTACTGTTTAAAAAATTCAAGAATTACGTACTCAGATAGAAAAAAGCCTTTAGAACTTACGATTTTTTACTATCCTCCCGAAAAGGCTAAATTTGAAATGATTTTACCTAGGAGAGACCGAAATATTTTGTTAAGAGTAAAATAAATGGATTTAGGATTAAAAGATAAAGTAGTATTTATTACCGGCGCAAGCTCAGGTATCGGATTAGCTACAGCAGAAATTTTTGCAAATGAGGAAGCCAAAGTAATAATATGCGGAAGAAATATGTCAAATTTAAAAAAAGCTAAAGATGAAATAAAAAAAATTACAAATAGAGATGTTGATTATTTTTCCTGTGACACATCTAAATTTGATCAAGTTGAGTCAGTGGTAAAAAAAATAACAGATAAGCATGGAAAAATTGATATTTTAATAAATAATGCGGGTAAAGCTCAAGCAGGCGGAGTTGTCGATGCCCCAAATGAAGCATGGTCATCAATGATCGATGTAAAAATTTTTAGTTTAATAAATACTTGTAAAATAATTGCACCAATAATGAAAAAAAATAATTGGGGTAGAATCGTAAATATGTCATCAATTGGTGGTATTTATCCGAATCCTAAATTAACAATTTCCCATGGTCTAAGTGCTGCAATAAATAATTTGACTAAAAGTCTATCTTTAGATCTTGCTCCATATAACATAATTGTTAATGCAATTGGTATAGGGGCGGTTAGAACAAAAAATTGGGAGGAAAATATGTTACCCAAAGTTAGACAGACAAGAAAAGATTTAGCATCATTTAAGGATGAAGAAATTATTAAAAAAATCGGCAAAGAACTTACCCCAGTCGGAAGATTTGGAAAACCAATCGAAATAGCACAAATTGCTTGTTTCCTATGTTCCGAGTGCAACGGTTTTGTTACAGGATCTGTTATCGAAGCATCTGGTGGTGCTGATAAATTTATGTAATAAATATTAATTTATCATAGAATTTTAAATAAAATATAATTATCATAACCTATATTGACTAAAAATATATCTATTATTGGCACAGGTTTAATGGGTTATCCAATGGCTCAAAACATATCAAAATTTTTTAGACTAAAGGTATATAATAGAACAAAAAATAAAACTATAGGACTAGAAAATTTTAATATAAAAATTTGTGAAAGTATAGATCAGGTTTGTAAAGATTGCGATTTTTTAATAACTATGTTGCCAAGTGATAATGAAGTTTTAGATATTACACCGAAATTAATTCAATACATGAAAAAGAATTCAGTAGTGATTGATATGAGTTCAACAAAAGTAAATACCGCTAAAAAAATTTATACTGAATTGAAAAATAAAAATATTAATTTTTTAGATGCACCTGTTTCTGGTGGTCCCGAAGGTGCTAAAAAGGCTACACTTGCAATTATGGTTGGGGGTGATCAAAATATTTTTGAAAAATCTACAGAATTGTTAAAAACAATGGGAGAACCAACATGGGTTGGGTTAAATGGATCTGGACAGGTTGCCAAATTATGCAATCAAATTATAGTAGGAATAAATATTGGGGCAGTGGCAGAAGCAATCATATTGTGTGAAAAAAGTGGAGTAGATCCAAAAAAACTTATTAAAGCATTAAAAGGTGGTTTTGCGGATAGTTTAGTTTTAAGAAACCACGGTATTCGAATGATTGAAAAAGATTTTATTCCTAGAGGAAAAAATTCTACCCATCTCAAAGACATGGTGAATATATTAGAACAGGCAAATAAAAATGATTTAGATTTGCCAATATCTAAAATTATAAAATTAATGTTTGAAAACTTATGTAAATCTGGATTTTCGAACGATGATCATTCTTCATTATATAACGAAATTTTAAAGAATAGTGGTGCCCACAGCCAGAATTGAACTGACGACCCCGTCCTTACCATGGACGTGCTCTACCAACTGAGCTATGTGGGCCTTTTTGTGACAGTAAAATTAATTTTCAATAATTTCAATATTATAAATATATATGCTGTCAAAATATTGGCTATTTTAAATCAAATATTTATCTCAATTTCATAGCATAAGTGTTTCATGAAAAAAAATATAAAAAAAACAACATTTTGTTTGCTAATGCTATTAGCTTTATCGAACTGTGCCCAACATTCAGTTAAATTTGGTAAAAGGTGTACCCAATTATCAATGAATGACACTTATGAGAAATCATATGTATGGTTCGTAGATAAAAACTCAAAAAGTGATTTTGATAGCAAAATTACCAGAGAAAACTGCGATAAAATAGAAGGAACTTTATAATAACCCTGTATTTCTCGTTTAGCTTGTTTTAGGCTTCTTGACAAACAGTTCAGATACCTATTTAAAGCCATTGTCATTTAATAATAATGACAAAAATTTAATAAGAGAAAGCAAAAAATGAGTATAAAGGGAAAAGTAAAATGGTTTAATGGAACAAAAGGTTATGGTTTCATTGAACGCGATGATAAAGAAAAAGACGTTTTTGTGCATATGTCTGCTGTCAAAGATTCTGGCGTTGGATATTTGGATGAAGGTGATGTCTTAACTTTCGAAATCGAAGAAGGCAAAAAAGGTCCTTCAGCTGTGAACCTTAAGAAGGAATAACAGTTTGTTAAAATTAGTTAAGGAGGCTCAACCATGGGAATACATTATGATTATAAATCAAAACGTGGTGAAAGAGCTATGCTTAAAGAAGCTAAAAGAAAAGAAAGACAAGCTTTAAGAAGGGCCAAAAGAGCCTCGACTAATTTAGGTACAGAAAAAGATAGTAAGATGCACGATATCAACAAGCCTATAACCTTAGAAGATCTTACCAACCCAGAAAAATAGTTATGCCATTACCTTTGAAAAAGGATAATGATCGCAAGGTTAAACTTGCTGAGGCACTAAAAAAAAATTTAAAAAAAAGAAAAGAATTCAAAAGGAAACAAAACAAAACTAAATAATAATGACAGTTTTATCGGACAAATGGATTAAGAAAATGTCTAAAGAAAAAGGTATGATTTCCCCCTTTGAGGACAAACAACAAAAAAAAAATGCAATATCATATGGTTTATCCTCGTATGGCTATGACGCAAGAGTATCAAATGAGTTTAAAATTTTTACTAACGTAAACTCTTCAATAGTTGATCCAAAAGATTTCTCTAATTCTAATTTTATAACTAAAAAACAAGATGTTTGTATAATTCCTCCAAATTCTTTTGTATTGGCCTCAACAGTAGAATATTTTAAAATACCTAAAAATATTTTAGTTATTTGTCTTGGAAAAAGTACCTACGCCAGATGTGGAATTATCGTGAATGTCACACCACTCGAACCTGAATGGGAGGGACATGTAACATTAGAATTTTCAAATACTACTCCTCTGCCAGCTAAAATTTATGCAAACGAAGGAGCATGCCAGTTTGTATTTTTGCAAGGTAACGAAGACCCTGAAATTTCTTATGCAGATAGGAAAGGCAAATACATGAACCAAAAAGGTGTCACTTTACCCAAAATATAAAAATGAAAAAAATTGTAATTAATGGAGGAAAAAAACTCCACGGAAAAATAACTATATCTGGGTCTAAAAATTCATCATTAGCAATTCTGGCATCAACAATNCTTTTTGAAAAAAAGGTAGTTTTAAAAAATGTCCCTATTGTTGAAGATATAAAAACAATGATTAAATTACTTGTTTTTCTTGGAAAGATAATAAAAGTAAAAAAAAATATTATTGAAATAACAAATTCTAAGAATTTCGGTAAATCTTTTGTAGCCCCATACGAATTAGTTAAAACAATGAGAGCTGGTATCTTNGTTTTGGGTCCATTAATATCTAAATTTAAGGAAGCCAAAGTATCATTACCTGGAGGTTGTGCAATTGGTGCAAGGCCAATTAATTTACATTTAGATTTTTTTAAATTTCTTGGTGTTTTCAATTATATTGACAAAGGTTATGTTATNTCAAAATTAAATCGTAAATTAAAAAATAAAAAATATAGTTTTAAAAAAATTTCAGTTGGCGCAACAGTAAATGCTATTTTAGCTTGTAGCTTAATTCCTAATCAAATTATTTTAGACAATATAGCTATAGAACCAGAAATAATAGATTTAATTAAATTTCTAAAAAAAGCTGGTATTAAAGTAAAATTTTTAAGTGAAAGAAAAATTTTGATTTTAGGNAGAAATCAATTAAAACAAATTTCATACGAAATAATGCCTGATCGTATTGAAGCTGGAACATACATGATTGCTTCTGCAATAACAAATAGTAAGCTAGTTATCCAAAAATTAAATATAAAACATGTCCAAAATACGATTAAATTTTTATCAAAAGCAAATGTTAGGATAAAAAAAATAGATAAGAATTCAATAAAAATTTTTCCTGGAAAAATTAAATCTGTAAGTTTATCAACTAGTCCATATCCTGGTTTCGCAAGTGATATGCAAGCACAATTTATGTCCTTAATGAATTTTGCGAATGGAATATCTAAAATTAAGGAAGAGATTTTTGAAAATAGATTTTTACATGTTTCTGAGTTAAATAGAATGGGAGCTGACATTAGTATTTTAAAAAATGTAGCAATTATAAAAGGGAAAAAAAACCTAAAAGGAGCAGAGGTTATGGCAACTGACTTAAGAGCATCTGTATCTTTAGTCCTGGCTGGACTAGCATCAAAAGGTAAAACGGTTATAAACAGAGTATACCATCTCGAGAGAGGTTACGAAAATTTGGTTGAAAAATTAAAAAATTGTGGGGCTGAGATAAAAAAAATTAATGCTTGATAAAGACGGGTTTTTGAAGCTAAAAGCTCAAGATAAAAATGATTTAAAGGTTTTCGCTGCATATTTACAAGACTCATTAATATCATTTAAAGATATTAAATATTTAGCAAAAAATAAAACTTTAATATGCATTTTTAGTAGATTTATGTGGGAGGATGCAGAAAAGGGTCTTTTTAGAGATAGCAGAAGAATCCGTTCTGCATTAAAATTTAATAGCGTGACTGAAGTCAAATCTAAAAATATTGATATTAAAGAAGATGACAAAGTATTGGAATTTTTAACAATTGATATCAAAAATAACGAAAAAAATACTATAATAAATTTAATTTTTTCAGGTAAGGGTACAATTATGATAAAATCAGAGGCTATAGACTCAACTTTAGAAGATTTTTCTGATAGTTGGGTTACAAAATATATACCAAAACATAAAATTTAATGAGAGTAATAGATACAAAAAGCAAGCAATTTGAAAAAAACTTTAGTAGATTGATTTCATCAAAAAGATCGCAATCAGTTTCTAAAGTAAAATTAGTAAATCAAATAATAAATAATATAAAAAAAAAAGGTGATAAGGCATTATTTGTTTATTCAAAAAAATATGACAAAGTAAATATTAATAAAAAAAATATTAAAATTTCTAATAGTGAAGTAAATAAAATCATAAAAAATCTAAATAATGATGTTAAAAAGGCAATAAATGTAGCTTATAAAAGAATTTATCAGTTTCATAAAAATCAAGCTATGACTGGCTATGTATTTAAAGATAAAATTGGAAATCAATTATCCTATAAATACAGAAGTTTGAATAGTATTGGTATATACGTACCTGGAGGGACTGCAAGTTACCCTAGTACACTTTTAATGAATGCAATCCCAGCTATTGTAGCTGGAGTTAAAAATATTTATGCGGCGCTACCTTGTCCAGAAGGAAAAATTAATCCTGGAGTTTTGTATGCCGCAAAAAAATGTAAAATTAATTCCTTGTTTAGAGTTGGTGGTGCACAAGCTATTGCAGCTTTGGCCTACGGAACAGAAAGTATACCTAAGGTAGATAAGATTGTTGGGCCAGGAAATATTTTCGTTGCTACTGCAAAAAAAGAGGTTTTTGGTTCTGTTGGAATAGATATGGTAGCTGGACCGTCTGAAATTACAGTTGTTGCAGATCAAACTTGTAACCCCGAGTGGACTGCAATAGATCTTTTATCACAAGCAGAACATGATGTTTTGTCTCAAAGTATACTTATTACAAAAAATAAAAAATTTGGAGACCATGTAAGACAAATAATAAACGAATATTTAAAATATTTACCAAGAAATAAGATAGCTTCAAAAAGTATTAAAAATTATGGTGCGATTATTATTGCAAAAAATAATAAAGAAATAGTTCGTATTGTTGATCGTATTGCACCAGAGCACTTAGAGATTAAAGTTAAAAATCCTGAAACTATAGAAAAAAAAATTTCAAATGCTGGATCAATATTTCTTGGCAAATACAGCCCAGAGGCAATCGGTGATTATATTGCAGGTACTAATCACGTTCTCCCTACTTCAGGATCGGCAAGATTTTCTTCAGGTCTATCTGTGAGTGATTTTTATAAAAAAACTTCAATAATTAAATGTAGTAAATCAGGTATTGAAAAGATCGGGCAATTAGCTATAAATCTTGCAGAGTACGAAGGATTGACCGCGCATGCTTTATCAATCCAAAAACGTTTAGGAGATTAATGCCAAAAGAGGAAATGTTAGAGTTTAAAGGTAAAGTTACAGAACTTTTGCCCAACGCAACTTTTAAAGTGAAATTAGAAAACGATCATGAAATTTTAGCTCACACCTCTGGAAAGCTCAGGAAAAATCGTATTCGTGTACTAGCTGGAGACAAGGTTCTTGTTGAAGTTACTCCTTATGATTTAACAAAAGGCAGAATTACCTTTAGGCTCAAGTAATATACATTTTCAATTGATTATTTTCTTAATTTATGAAAAAAAGTCCCAATTGGTCATGTAGCTCAGTTGGTAGAGCAGAGCCCTGAAAAGGCTTGTGTCGCTGGTTCAATTCCAGCCATGACCACCATTAAAATATGATTAATTTAAGAGACCAAATATTTAATTATCGAAATATTATAACTTTTTCACTTGATAAAAAAAATTTTTTCACTGCATTAAGAAGATCAATTAATTTTTTTTATAAACTACTAGTTTTTATATTTAAAATATTTTTCTTTAATAAAAAAATTGAAGAAATTCCAATCCATAGCAAAGAACTAAATGAAATATTTGTTCATTTCTCGACTAATAAAGGGTCTCATCTTTTTATAAATAATGTAAAATATAAAGGTCACGGTTATGATGTATTTTATGAAAAATATTTCAAAAGTAATAGAAATAAGAGATTAAATATAATGGAATTTGGTATTTTCCGTGGCGATTCACTTGCTGCTCTACATTGCTACTTTCCAAATGCAAATGTAGTTGGGGTAGATAGAAACCCATTTTCATTTAGTTATAAAGCTGAGAGAGTAAGAACCTTATATTGCGATGTATCTTCAGAAAAAAATTTAGATAATTTATCTAATTATTTAACTCAAGATTATGACTATATCATAGATGACGCAAGTCACGATCCAATTCATCAAAAAACAACCTTTTTTTCAATGTTTAAAAATTTAAAAAGTGGTGGAATTTTTATTATTGAAGAATTTAATGCCTTTCATGCCGAAAGTGGTAAAGACAATCCAGAAAAAAATTTTTTAAGAAATTTGCTAATAGACGTCTCAAAAAATTCCAAAGAAAATTTAGAGTCAAAATATAACCAAGAAATCGTCAATTTTTTTGAAAATGTTCAATATGTAGAAATAAATAAGGGGGTTTTATCTCATAAAGGTGTAAATATATCAGAAATAGCTTTCATAAAAAAAAAGTAATTTTTATCATTGAAAAATTCCTAAAAAACTATAAATCAGCGCTAATGAATAAAATAGTTTTAACATCTTCACATCATTTAATGCATGCTAAGCACATGCTTGGCTAAACTATTTATTTAACTTAATTTAAAATAACTATATAAACAAAAAGATATGCAGCCGTAGCTCAGTTGGTTAGAGCGCTAGTTTGTGGAACTAGATGTCGGTGGTTCGAATCCACCCGGCTGTACCAGAAAACATGAGTAAAAAAAATACAAAACCTACAAAAGAGTTACCTTCTGGTTTTACGGATAGAAATGAAGCCGAACTTATAATTCGTGATTATGTGATTTCTAAAATCAGAGAGGTCATGATTAGTTATGGATTTGAATATCTTGAAACACCAAGTTTCGAATATTCAGAAAGTATTGGCAAATTTTTACCAGACAAGGAAAGACCAGATGAAGGAATATTTTCGTTTAAGGATGATAAAAAATGGTTATCACTACGATATGATTTAACTGCCCCTCTAGCAAGATATGTAGCAAAAAATTTCCAGGAATTACCCAAGCCATACAAACGTTATCAACTTGGTACGGTATGGCGCAATGAAAAACCTGGACCAGGTCGTTTTAGAGAATTTCTTCAGTTTGATGCTGATTTTGTGGGAACTAGAAATACTCAAGCAGACGCAGAACTTTGTATTATGATTTCTGATATACTAGAGGCGTGTGGTCTTAAAAAAAATGAATATGTCATTAAAATTTCTTCAAGAAAATTTATAGAAAAAGTATTTTCAAAATTGAAAGTCTCAGATGAAAATCAAAAATCTACTGTACTAAGAGCACTTGATAAGATTGATCGTTTAGGTTGGGCTGAGGTCAAAAAATTGTTGAGTANAGGCCGAAAAGATAAGTCAGGTGACTATACTCAAGGCGCAAATTTAAACGATGATAAAATCAAAATATTAGAGCAAAGTATGAAAAATTTTGATGAAAATTTAGAAGATATAACTCAACTAAAAAAAATATTTAGTTTTTACGATTTTAAGAATTTTAAATTTGATCCATCAATTATTAGAGGTCTTGGTTATTACACAGGGATAATATTTGAAGTTGATTTAACATTTGAGATAAAAAATAATAAAGGACAGACCATACAATTTGGTTCTATTGGTGGTGGTGGACGTTATGATAATTTAGTAAGTAGGTTTGGAAATTTTGATGTACCTTGTACTGGAGTTTCTATCGGTATTGATAGAATGATATATGCACTTATTCAAAAAAACGATTTAAATAAAATTATAAATAATAAACCAGTAATGATTTGTGTGTTTAATGAAAATTCTTATTCAGATTATATTAATATTTTAAAATATTTAAGAAAGAATAAGATAAATTCAGAAATTTACTCAGGAAAAGGTAATATAAAGAAACAATTTGAGTATGCTAATAAAAGAAAATTGCCAGCATTAATATTGTATGGAGATGAGGAAATGAGTGGAAAAAAACCAAAAATAAGAGACTTAAATAGCGGTAAAGAAATTTCTGTAAATTTAAGTGAATTAGGAAATGAAATCAAAAAAATTCTCTGATCAAATATTAAATTCTTTTATTAAAAAAGGCTTTAAATTTTCAGAAGCTGAGATATTACTTGATACAGATTATATTGTTCAACGTTCAGGAGAAAGTTTTCGGAAAAATTTGCTGACTTTTGAAGATGAAAATGGCAAATCAATTTGCCTTAGACCGGATTTAACAATTGCATTTTGTTTAAAATATTTAAATGAAAGAAAAGAAAAACTATCTAAGATTTGTTATCAAGGTAGATCTTTTCAAAAAATCGGAGAAATTATTACTAAACAAGCAGGCATAGAAATTATTGGGTCAAGAAACAACTTAAGAGATGACGAATTAATAATTAAGACAATAATTGACACTTTAGAAAAATTAAATGTAAAAAATATTAAAATTAATATTGGTGATATTGGTTTATTTAATAGTTTCATAGATGCTCTTAATTTACCTGGAAGATGGAAGCTTAGATTAAAAAGACATTTTTGGAGGCCTGTTTACTTTGAGGAACTTCTAAAAAGACTGGAAACTAATTCAGATGTTGATGTTATTACAGTTGATTTGGATAAAAAAAGATATAATGAAATGAAATCTTTAAGTGGCGAAGACAAAATTGCTAAAAGAAAAATTTCTGAAATATTAGAGCGCTTCGATAAAAAAATAAAAGATCCAAGGCCAATCACACAAGGCAAGAAAATAGTAAAAAAAATAAGAGAATTTTTAAAAATTAATTGTTCTTTAAAAAATTTAGAAAATGAAATTTTAAATTTTAATAAAAAAAATAAATTGAATATTGAAATTAATTCAAACCTAATTCGTTTAAAAAAATTTCCTAAATATAAAATTAATTTTAACTCTAATTTTGGTAGAAATATTGAGTATTATACAGGATTTGTATTTGAAGTGTTAAAAAACAATAAACAATTAGCTGCTGGTGGAAGATATGACAATTTATTAAAAAGTCTTGGGTCAAAAAAAAGTATTTCTGCAGTAGGCGCGGCTATTAACTTAAAAAACTTATAATTGAAAATGAGCGATAATTTAATAACTATTGGTATTCCATCAAAAGGTCGACTAAAGCAAGGGTCCCTAGATTACTTTGATAGTAATGGTTTTAAGATAACAAATTCAGGCAGTGAAAGAAATTATTTTGGGATGATAGAAGGCAAGCCTTTTATTAAAATAATATTTTTACATGCAAAAGAAATCATAGGTAGACTTGGCGATAAT
This sequence comes from Candidatus Pelagibacter sp., assembly GCA_002704185.1. Classification (GTDB taxonomy): domain Bacteria; phylum Pseudomonadota; class Alphaproteobacteria; order Pelagibacterales; family Pelagibacteraceae. Next base: position 3,468 of record PAFP01000030.1, on the reverse strand, counting down.
AGTCTTGATTTAGGTATTTCAGGATTAGATTTATTACTTGAGGCAGGTACATATATTAAAAATAAAATAGAAATAAAAAAAAAATTAGATTTTGGAAAAGCAAATCTAGTTGTTGCAATACCAAAAGATTGGATTGATGTTCAGACTGTTGCTGATTTAGAAGAGATATGTTTTTCATTTACCAATAAACATAATTCAAGGCTTAGAATTGCAACTAAATACCCAAACCTAAGTAATGAATTTTTATTTTCAAAAGGCGTTACACAATACAAATTAGTCAACAGTATTGGCTCCACCGAAATTTATCCATTTACTGGATCTTCAGAAATTATTACTGACATAACCTCTACTGGCAAAACATTAGAGGATAATAACTTAAGAGCTCTTAAAGATGGTATTATTTTAAAATCGGAGGCGTGCTTATTAACGTCCAAAAAAAAAGGCCGAAAAATTCGGCCTTTTTTAAATACATTTATTGGAAATTAAATTACATTCCCATACCACCCATGCCGCCCATACCTGGCATACCACCACCCATTGGAGGCATTCCACCACCGGCACCACCACCTGAATCTTTGTCATCAGGTTTATCGCCTATCATAGCTTCAGTAGTAATTAGTAGACTAGATATCGAAGCAGCGTCTTGTAAAGCAGTTCTTACAACTTTTGTAGGATCTATAATTCCTTTTTCAATCATATCGCAAAATTCAGCCCCTTGAGCATCATAACCGTGAGATCCTTTTTTACCTTCTAAAAGTTTTCCAACTACAACAGAGCTATCTACTCCAGCATTAGCGATTATTTGTCTGATAGGTGCTTGTAAAGCTTTTTTAATTATTTCTACACCAGCTTTTTGATCATCACCTTTAACTTTGACTGATTTTAAAATTTCTGATGCATAAAGTAGAGCACATCCTCCACCAGTTACAACTCCTTCTTCAACTGCTGCTCTCGTAGAGTTAAGTGCGTCATCAACGCGGTCTTTTCTTTCTTTAACCTCAACTTCTGTCGCCCCACCTACTTTTATTACAGCAACACCACCCGCAAGTTTTGCTAGTCTTTCTTGAAGTTTTTCTTTATCATAATCTGAAGTTGACTCATCAATTTGTTTTCTAATAGATGCGCATCTAGCTTCTATTTCATTCTTTTTACCAGCACCATCAACTACAGTTGTGTTATCTTTATCAACCTTTATTTTTTTGCATGATCCTAAGTCATTAATTTTTACATTTTCAAGTTTTATACCTAAATCATCAGAAATAACTTGCCCACCAGTTAAAATAGCAATATCTTCTAGCATAGCTTTTCTTCTATCTCCAAAGCCAGGGGCTTTTACTGCTACAACTTTTAATCCACCTCTTAGTTTGTTTACTACCAGTGTTGCTAATGCTTCTCCTTCAACTTCTTCAGCAATTATTAATAAAGGTCTTGAAGATTGAACCACAGACTCTAATAGTGGCACTATAGATTGCAAATTTGAAAGTTTTTTATCACAAAGTAAAATTAAAGGATTATCTAACTCAGCAGTCATTTTGTCTGCATTTGTTATGAAATAAGGTGATAAAAATCCTCTATCAAATTGCATTCCTTCGACAACATCAAGTTCAGTTTGTAAACCTTTAGCTTCCTCAACAGTGATAACTCCTTCATTACCAACTTTTTGCATTGCTTTGGCAATCATATCACCAACTTCCTTTTCACCATTGGCAGAAATAGTTCCGACTTGTGCTATTTCTTCACTAGTTTTAACTTTTTTCGAACTTTTTTTAATATCCGCTATCACAGCTTCGATAGCCGTATCTATACCTCTTTTAACGTCCATAGGGTTCATTCCGGCTGCAACAAATTTGCAACCCTCTTTAGCAATAGCTTGAGCTAATACTGTAGCTGTAGTTGTACCATCGCCTGCTTCATCATTTGTTTTGCTCGCAACTTCTTTAACCATTTGAGCTCCCATATTTTCAAATTTATCCTCTAGCTCAATTTCTTTTGCTACAGTTACACCATCCTTGGTGATCCTTGGAGCTCCAAAAGATTTATCTATAACAACATTTCTTCCTTTTGGACCTAAAGTAACTTTCACTGAGTTAGCAAGTATATCGACACCCCTTAACATTGAGTTTCTTGCCTCTGTATTAAATTTAACTATTTTTCCGGCCATTTTTCCTCCTAATTATTTTTTACTAATTATACCCATTATGTCTGACTCCTTCATAATCGAGTATTCTTTACCGTCAATTTTGACTTCAGTTCCTGACCACTTACCAAACAATACGTGATCACCAACTTTAACATCCATAGGTGCAACTTTACCATCATCACTTTTAGAACCAGGCCCAACAGCAATAACTTTTCCTTCTTGTGGTTTTTCTTTTGCTGTATCAGGTATGATTATTCCTCCAGATGTCTTTTCCTCGCTTTCTAGCGATTCTATTAGAACTCTGTCGTGCAAAGGTCTGAATTTCATTTTTTTTCCTCCATCAATATTGATGTTGATATGACTATTTTTTAAATAATTTCAAGGGGTTAATATTTACTAGAAATCACTGTATTTTTGGCTATTTTTCCACATTTTAATACAATTCATAATATACATGAATGAAATTAAAAATTTATTAAGGATATTATAAATAGGAGAATATCAATGAAACCTTTAAATCTTAAGAGTATTGAAGAGGTCATAAACGATTATGACTTTTTTTTTATAGATCTTTGGGGCGTAGTTCACAATGGAAAGAGAATATTTACTAGCGCTACACAGGTACTAAAAAATTTAAAAGAAAATAAAAAAATTATAATATTGATATCTAATGCTCCAAGACCCTCACAGACAGTAAAGAATTTTTTAAATAAAATGAATTTTGATTTTAAACTAATTGACAAATTAATTACCTCTGGAGATGTGACAAGAAATTATTTAAGTCAAGATTTAAATAAAAAATTTTTTCATTTAGGACCTGGTAAGGACCGAGATATTTTTAATAAAGAAAATATTTATTCAAAAAATATATCAGATTGTGATGAGATTGTTTGTACCGGTCTAAATAGTACCTTTGATGATATTAAAGCTTATGAAAATATTTTGATGAAAAATATTAAATACAAAAAAACTATGATATGTGCAAATCCTGATGAGGTTGTAAGCAGGGGAACTAAGCTAGAATATTGTGCAGGTAAAATTGCTCAAGTTTATAATTCTTTGGGTGGAAAGGTAATATATTTTGGCAAACCTTTCGTAAGTATTTATAATTATGCTGTAGAGACTATACAAGCACAATTTAAAATTAAAAGTATCGACAAACAAAAAATTTTAGCAATTGGAGATAATTTAAAAACAGACATCAAGGGTGCAAATAATTTTGGAGTCGATTCTGTTCTTATACTTAATGGGATTTATAAAGACTTTGAATATAATAATAATTTTAACTACGAAAAGCTATGTAATTCAAATAAAGTAAATAATGTTTA
>PAFP01000029.1 GCA_002704185.1 Candidatus Pelagibacter sp. | reverse complement strand
AAATCAAGAATATTATAATTATAAGAGTTAGCATTATTATAATAAAAGAATATTGATACCGCAACAACTCCGCAAACATTCATTAACAAATCTAAATTTTCATAATACCTATTTGGGATGATTAAATGTACAACTTCAAGTATAATACTAAGGAGTATTAAAAATACGAAAATTTTTGTAAATTTTTGAGTATTATAAAAACCTACATACGCAAAAATTGATAACACAAAATAAGCAATAAAGTGACTTAACTTATCGCTCGATGGTGAGGTTGATGCGTCACCTATTAAAATTAAATTTATTAAATTACCTGGAAAAACTGACACTGCTATTAAAAAAAGCAATAGTATGAAAAAAATATATTTAATAACTTTTAGGTATTTTTTGTAATCCAATTTAAAAATTTCCTATTACCCTGCTTGATTTCTAAAAAAAGAACACATGGAGTATCATACGAATGTAATTTTTTAACAATCTTTTCTATTCTTTTAATATTTTTATATACTGTTTTAGCTAATAAAATTACTTCCTTATTTTTATTCAATTTTTTTTTCCACTGAAATATTGATGTAACGTCTTTAATAATGTTTGCGCATGCAACCATTTTGGAACTTACGAGTTTATTTGATATTAAAATAGCTTCTTTATTGTTCTTACATGCTATATATAAAATTACATGATTACTCATTTATAAAAATTTAACATATTAATTAAAATGATTAAATTAATTCTTTTACGTCACGGACAAAGTCAATGGAATCTAGAAAATAGATTTACTGGTTGGTGTGATGCAGATTTAACAGAGCAAGGCGTAAGTGAAGCCAAAAAAGCAGGACATCTCATTAAAAAGAAAAATATAATTTTTAATTTTGCATTTACCTCCTTCCAAATGAGAGCAATTAAAACATTATCAAATCTTATGGAAGAACTTGATAAACCAATAAAAAATATAACTAAAGCTTGGCAACTTAATGAAAGACACTATGGTGCTTTACAAGGGCTGAATAAAGCTGAAATGGCAAAAAAACATGGAGAAAAACAAATTATGATATGGAGACGAAGTTATGATACACCTCCTCCTCCATTAGATAATAAAGATCCTAATCATCCAAAAAATATGGAAATTTATTCTTCTATAAATCCAAATAACATTCCAGACACAGAGTCTTTAAAAGATACTTTCGATAGATCAGTACCATATTTTAAGTCTTATGTTGAACCTATTTTGAAATCAGAACAAAATATTTTAATTGCAGCACATGGAAATAGTTTGAGAGCTATTTGTAAATATTTATTTAAAATTTCAGACGAAATGATCGTTAAGTTAGAAATACCAACTGGCAATCCCATTGAAATAGATTTAGATAAAAGTTTAAAAATACTTAATTACTCATATATGGACTCAAAAAGAGCAAAAGAAATATATTTTAATAGATAATTTTTTCTCTTGATAAGTTGTTATAAATTTCAAAGTCAGTTACGTGCAAAAATCTACCATTATGCTTTTCGCCTATAAGTTTTTGCTTACTAATTAAGTCATCCCATATTTCTCTTACTGAAAAAAAAGATTTATCTTTATTCTTAAGAACTTTCTTATTAAGAATTTGACAACCAGTAAAAATATAGTTTTTAGGATTGTTCAATATTAATCCTTGTTCATCTAGGTCAAAATCACATGGCAATCTTTTATCAAAACTTAATTCTTTTGTAGAAAGTAACAAAGCCCCATCTGCCTTCATATCAAAATATTTTTTTTTCATTGTGTTAAAATTTGAAACATATTCCTTTTGCCAGATAGTATCACTATTCATTACTATAAAATTATCTTCAGTAAAAAAATCTTTGGCGTTTACTAAAGCTCCTCCGGTGTCCAGAATTTTTTTTTCATGAAATATTTTAATGTTATTATCAAATTTGTCCACGTAATCAGAAATTTGATTTGCTAAATGATGAGTATTAATAGCGATATTTTTTACCCCAATTTCTTTTAAAAATTTAATCGAGTAACTTAATAAGTGCATATTCGAAATTTTTAATAACGGTTTAGGTGTACTTTTTGTTAATGGCAAAACTCTTTTACCAAATCCTGCACATAAAATAATTGCATTCTGGATATTCATATCTTGGTTTTTCTCATTTTTTTTTTACAATATTGATTTAAAATACTTCTCATTCCCTCTAGCTCATTATATTTTAATTTTTCCTCAAGTATTTTCCACGTATTTGGTATGTACTTAATGTATTTAGATTTTCCATCTCTTTTATATAATCTAATAAAAATACCAATAATTTTTAATAATCTTTGCACAGAAAAGAAATAGTAACATTTTTTAAAATTCGTGATGTCTTTTTTTAAAATATTCTTTTTTATATAAAAATTTAATAAACTTAACCTAAATCTTTCTGTAGATTTTATCCTTACATCGTCTATTAAGGAAGTCAGATCATAGCTTTTATGACCTTTTACTGCATCCTGTGTGTCAATAATTCCAATTTTATTCTTACNGACTAATAAATTCTCTGCATGAAAATCTCTATGAACAAAAACCAAATCTTTTAGTCGTAAACTTTCGTATATTTTATTTAATTCCTTATTAATTTTACTTTTTATTAGTTTTTTTTTTTTATTATTGTAATGAATAGATAAAAACCAATCGTAAAATATTTTTGTTTCATTATTTAAAACACTTTTCGTATATAGAGGAATTAAAGAATTTTTAAGTTTTTTGTTATTTTGAATTTTGATTAACAAATTAATTATTTTTTTGTAAATTTTTAGTTTTTTTTTTCCTTTCAGCAAAGTCTTAAAACTTTTANGACCTAAATCTTCCACAATTACATAATTCTTATTAATATTTTTACGTACTAGATGTGGAGCATNAAAACNTGAATTTATGAGAATATTATTTACTTTTAAGTAATTATATAAATTTGATTTCTTATTTTTTTCACAATAAATCAAGATGAATTTTTTGCCTTTCTTTTTAAAACGATAAAAAGTTCTAAAAGATGCATCACCTGCAATTTTACAGACTTTAATTTTTAAATCTTCCGAAATTTTCGATATAGATTTTTCTATCTTTTCCATTTTTGGTATATTTTAATTTAATTTTTATTTTATCAATATTATTTTTTTTTAATAATTTCGGCCATTCAACTAAATTTATAAATTGATCTTCAAAATCGAAAAATCCGATATTTTCTAACTCTTTTTTTGATTTTATTTTATATAGATCGTAATGTGCAATCGAGACTTTCTTATTAATTTTATAGTATTGTACAATGTTAAATGTGGGACTTAAAACTTCAATAATTTTTTTTTTAAATTTATGATTTAAGTGATTTATAAAGTATTTGGCAAATGTCGTTTTACCAACGCCTAATTCACCTTCTAAAAAGACATAATCACCTTTTTTTACTTTATTAGATATTTGTTTTGCAATTTTAGATAAATCTTTTTCTGTAATTTGTTGCATTCAAATTAATATCTGTAGTCATCATTTTTAAAAGGGCCTGATTTTGAAACTCCAATATAACTTGCCTGGTCTTCACTTAGTTTTGTCACTTTAGCACCTAACTTATCTAGATGAAGTTCAGCAACTTTTTCGTCTAATCTCTTTGGTAATACATAAACTTTATTTTCATACTTGCTAGAATTATTCCATAGTTCTATTTGTGCCATCACTTGGTTTGTAAAAGAGGCACTCATGACAAAGCTTGGATGCCCAGTTGCACATCCTAAATTTACTAACCTTCCCTCTGCCAATAAAATAATTCTTTTTTTATCTGGAAATTCTATTTCGTGAACTTGTGGTTTGATTTGACTCCATTTATAATTTTTTAAGCTGTCAACTTGTATTTCATTATCAAAATGACCTATATTGCAAAGTATTGATCTATCCTTCATTTTTCGCATATGCTCTATCGTAACTATATCTTTATTTCCTGTAGCTGTAACAACGATGTCCGATTTTTCAATTNCTTCATCCATTAAAACAACTTCATATCCTTCCATTGCAGCTTGCAATGCGCATATTGGATCACTTTCGGTAATCATTACTCTTGCTCCACTTTGTCTAAGTGATGCAGCACTCCCTTTTCCTACATCTCCGTAACCAGCTACAACTGCGACTTTGCCTGACAGCATTACATCTGTCGCTCTTCTTATCCCATCAACTAAACTTTCTCTGCAACCATATAAGTTATCAAATTTAGACTTTGTAACAGAATCATTCACATTAAAGGCTGGTATCATTAATTTTTTTTGTTTTTCCATTTTTTTTAAGGCCTTAACACCAGTTGTTGTTTCTTCAGAAACACCTTTGATATTTTTTAACAAGTCTTGATACTCTGAATGCATCAAAGCAGTAAGGTCTCCACCGTCATCTAATAGGAGATTCGGCTTCCAATTTTTTTCTCCTTCAATTGTTTGTTTTATACACCACCAATATTCTTCCTCNGTTTCTCCTTTCCAGGCAAACACAGGTATTCCTTTTTTAGCAATCGCAGCAGCCGCATGGTCTTGTGTAGAAAATATGTTGCAAGATGACCATCTTACTTCTGCACCCAGTTCTACTAATGTCTCTATAAGTACTGCGGTTTGGATAGTCATATGTAAGCACCCTACTATTTTAGCACCAATTAGGGGTTTATTATTTTTGTATTCATTCCTAATAGCCATTAAACCTGGCATTTCAGTTTCTGCTATAGAAATCTCTTTATAACCAAAATCTGCGTCATTAATATTTTTAACTTTATAATCTGGCATGTCCGTGGTTACTAACAACAATTAATACACAAATCAATTATGTATTTTTTGGTATTTGGATATCAATTACTGCTCCATTGTTTTCTGTTAAATTATAAGCTTTAATTGTACCCTTGTGAGATTCTATTATATTTTTAACAATATTTAAGCCTAAACCTGAGTGTTTGTCTGATATTTCTTCAGGTCTATAGCTATAAAATCTGTCAAAAATTTTGTCTAGGTTTTTTTCTTCGAAACCTGAGCCCTCATCTTTAACTTGAATCCTATAATTCTTAGAATGCTCTTCTAATTTAATTAAAACTTTGCTGTCTTTTGGGCTAAATGAAACTGCGTTATCTAATAAATTAGCAATAACTTGTTCAATTCTACTTTCAATACCAAATATTGTGGAGCCATTATGTAATTTGTGATCAAATTTAATAGTTATTTTTTTTTCTAGATTTTTGGGGTCAACATTGAAATCTTCTATCACGCTTTCAATTGTATCTTTTAAATTAAATTCTTTTGCTACAGATCTCGATTGACTAGCTTCGTCCTTTAAAACTTGAGAATAATCTGTGATTAATCTTTCGATTCGTTCGACATCATTCGAAAGTATTTTTAATAACTTTATTTTCTTATCATCATCTTTTGTAGTATTTAATAATTCAGAAGCACTTTTAAGAGATGCCAGTGGATTTCTTATTTCGTGAGATAAATCAGAAGCAAATCTTTCAGCCATTTCTATTCTTTGATAAAGTTTTGTTGTCATATTAGTTAATGATCTGGATAAATTACCAATTTCATCATCTCTATTAATAATATTATCGTTGTCATTATTTTTTGGATTTTCATATGAAATTTTTTTTGCATACAAATTAAGAAACCTAATTGGATTTATTATATATTGGTTTAAGAAAAATGAAAAAATTGAAATAACTATAACAGCAATTAATACTGACCTTAATACAAAGTTTTTTCTTTCTTCAATTGCAAGAAAAATATCATTAGAAATTTCTGATATGGTTATAATAATTTTTTTTTTATCTGATATAGAAACCACAGCAGAAGTATGTATGATATAATTATTATTTATATTTTCTTTTTCAACTAAAAACTTATTTTTTTCATCTTCTACATTAATTTTCTTCAAAAAAGTATAATCAATATTTTTTTTCTTACCTAAGTTTTGCTTAGATGAGTTATTTGATATAATTTTTTCATTAAGCTTGCCCATTTCAATTTTAGTATCGCTAAAAAAAAAACTTTTATCATAATCTAAAACTAAAGAATCTAGAATTAGTGTTTTTTCAATATCAAAAAAACGTATTTGATCAATTTCATCTAAAATAAAAATTGATTTTGTTAAAAATTTTCTAATTGAATCTGTATTATTTTGAATTTTTTGTATTCTTAAATTAGTTTCTATATTGCTAATTATATTTTGGTGTTTTTTTGATGTTTTGTTTATTAATTCCGGCTCAATAGCTAACAAATATAGAAATGTAAAAAAACCAAGAATTAAGAAAGCCATAAGATTAAATACTAAGAATTGATTTAATAATGATTTTGATGATAATAATCTTGTTATCATGTATTGGCATTCCAACGATAGCCACTACCATATCGTGTTTCTATTGATGAAAAACTTTTATCAATTTTTTTAAATTTCTTTCTTATTCTTTTAACATGGCTATCAATAGTCCTGTCTTCAATATCACTGCTTTCTTTATAAGCTATAGTCATTAAGTGAGAACGTTCTTTAATTATTCCTGGTCTCTTAGCTAGCTCATAAACAATTTGAAATTCTGTTGTTGTAAGTTTATCAGGTAAAGCTTTATCATCCCACTCACACTCAAGTTGTTCAGGATCAAGCATTAATTTTCCTTGCTTAATTATATTTTTGTTTTGTACTATTTTTTGGTCTTTTTTTCTAAACTGAACCTTGATTCTTTCAACCAGCACCTTAATAGAAAATCCACCAGATTTTCTTATAAAGTCATCCGCACCTAATTTTAATCCGAGTAATTCATCAATCTCATCATCTTTGGAAGTTAAAAAAATAACTGGGATATCGGTTTTCTTTCTAAGTTTTTTTAATAGTTCCTCGCCATTCATTCTTGGCATCTTTATATCTATTATGGCTAAGTCTGGTGGTGTTCGTGAAATTCCAATAAATGCACTTTCCCCATCAAGATAGGTTTGAACTTTAAACCCCTCATTTTCCAATGCCATTGTAACACTTGTTAAAATATTTCTATCATCGTCTACTACTGCAATTACTTTTGTCATGATTCATCCGATAATATCAAATATAGACAAAAATAAGACTATTTTAATGTGCTTCATTCCAGTTTTTTCCGCTATTTATGTCAACTATCAAAGGTACAGAAAACTTAATTTCTGGCTCTGTCGCTTGTTCCATCTGTTTAACAACTAATTTTGAAACTTCAATGGTATTTGATGATTTAACCTCTAAAAGTAATTCGTCGTGAATTTGAACCAATAATTTAGCATTAATTATTTTTTGTTTTATTTTATTATCTATTTTTATCATTGCAAATCTCAAAATGTCTGCGGCTGTACCTTGTATAGGCGCATTTATAGCTGCTCTTTCTTGAAAAGATCTAATAGTATGATTTTTGTCATTAATACTCTGAAAATGACATCTTCGATTAAATAAAGTTTTAATATATCCATGCTTTTTGCAAAATTTTAAAGTTTCATTCATATAAGATTTTATTTCTGGAAATTTTTTAAAATACGATTTAAGAAAATCCTCAGCCTCAGAATTTGATACGGAAATTTGTTTAGCGAGGCCGTACGAGGAAATTCCATATATAATTCCAAAATTTATTGCTTTTGCTTTTCTTCTCATATCCTCATTAATCTCGTGTGGTTTCTTTAAAAATATTTGACCTGCTGTAATATTATGAATATCTTCTTTGTTTCTAAATGCATTCTTCAATTCCTTAACGTCTGCCATATGAGCTAACACCCTCATTTCTATTTGGCTGTAATCTGCAGATATTAATTGATATCCTTTCTCAGATACAAAAGCAGATCTAATTAATTTTCCCTCATCTGTCTTAATTGGAATATTTTGTAAATTTGGATCAGCAGAGGCTAATCTTCCTGTATTTGTTGCAGCAAGTAAAAATGATGTATGAACTCTTTTTGAAGTATCGTCAACATATTCTGGTAGGGCATCGGTGTAAGTACCTTTTAATTTAGACTTTTGTCTCCACTGCAAAACTAAATCTGGAAACTCATGTCCCTTACTTGCAAGGTCCTCAAGCACAGAAACGTTTGTAGCAAAGTTTCCTTTTTTTGTTTTTTTAGTACCAGAAATTTTTAATTTTTGGTATAAAATATCTCCCAATTGTTTAGTTGACCCGATATTAAATTCCTCACCTGAAATTTTAAATATTTTTCTTTCAATTTTAATTAAATCCTTTTTAAAATTATCTGATAAATTTTTTAAAATATTAGTATCAATTTTAATACCTACTTGCTCCATTTTTGCCAAAATTTTTATCATTGGTTTCTCAAGATTTTCATAAACACTTAATACCTTCTCTTTAAACAACCTTTCTTTAAAAATATTATATAATCGTAAGGTAATATCTGCATCTTCACATGCGTATTCTGAGGCAATATCAATTGGAACATAATCAAAAGTTATTTCTGATTTACCTGTGCCGACAATGTCTTTAAATTTTATAGTTTTATGACTTAAGTGTAAGTCAGATAATAAATCCATGTTGTGTCTATTTTTACCTGCATCTAGAGAATATGATTGAAGCATAGTATCTTCTATTGGACTAACATTAACTCCATACTTATTAAAAATTTTATAATCATACTTAAAATTTTGACCGATTTTGATTATTTCCTCATCTTCTAGGTAAGGCTTTAAAATATTTATAACTTCTCCTCTATTAAGTTGGGAGCTAATTAAGGTATCGTTTTTACTTTTATGATCTAACGGTATATATATTGCTTCAAATTCCTTGCATGAAATAGACAAACCCACTAACTCTGCCGTTTCTGTGTTTAATGAATTAGTTTCTACATCAACAACAAAAAAGCCTTTGTCCTCACAAATTTTTAAATATTCCTTTAAGTCATTAATTTTTATAATTGTATTATAATTTTGTTTTCTCTTTTGAACTTTTGTTTGAACTTTTCTAGACTCATTTAAAACTGTGTCTATATCATTTGAGGATGATGAAATTTTTTTATATAGACGAGAAAATTCCATTTCTTGCAAAAAATCAGATAGTTTTTTTGTATTTTGTGGCTTTAAAATCAGATCTTCAATTTTATTTTTAATCGGGACATTTGCGTCTAAAGTTACTAACTTTTTACTAATTATTGCTTTATCCTTATTGTCATTTAAAGTCTGTCTTCTTTTTGGTTGTTTAATTTGATCAATATTTTTTAAAAGCTCATCTAGATTTTTAAATTTATTTATAAGCTCGGCAGCAGTTTTGATTCCGATACCGGGCACGCCAGGTATATTGTCGACTGAGTCACCGGCTAACGACTGAACATCTATGACTTTATCTGGTGTTACACCAAACTTTTCTTCGACTTCTTTTGGTCCGATTAACTTCTCTTTCATCGGATCAAACATTTTTGTTTCATCATCTACAAGCTGCATCAAGTCTTTATCTGANGACACTATAGTGACTTTGATCTTTTGTTTTTTTGCAAAATTTTTAAAAGTAGCAATTATGTCATCAGCCTCAAACCCTTGCATCTCTATTGATGGCAAGTTAAACGCATTAACTGCTTTTCTAATGTAATCAAATTGCGGTATTAAATCTTCTGGAGCGTCTTCCCTATTAGCTTTATATTCTTTGTATATCTCATTTCTAAAATTTTTTCTGGCACTATCAAATATTACAGCAATATGGCTTGGTTTTTGTTCTGTGGTATCGTTTCTTGCTTGCTCAAGAAATTTTTGTAACATGTTGCAGAATCCGCTAACAGCTCCAACTGGCAATCCATCGCTTTTTCTAGTTAACGGTGGTAATGCATAGTATGCTCTAAAAATATAACCTGAACCATCAATTAAATATAAATGTTTATTTTTTATCGACATAGATTTAATATTAACTAAACATATCATAAACATTAATTTATGAATAACTCAATTGCGCTAGAAGTTAAGAATGTGTGTAAAACATATCTCACTAAAACAGGTGATATAGATGCGCTTAAAAATATAACATTATCTATTAAACAGGGTGAAATATTTGGTTTGCTAGGTCCTAATGGTGCTGGCAAGTCTACCTTTATAAATATTTTAGCTGGTGTTGTAGTTAAATCATCGGGTCTTGTAAACGTTTGGGGATTTGATTTAGACAAAAATCCAAGACATGTTAGAGCCTCTTTAGGAATAGTTCCCCAAGAAATAAATGTAGATGCATATTTTTCACCTAAAGAATTACTTGAAATACAAGCTGGGTTATATGGTGTCANAAAAGAAAAAAGAATTACTAGTGAAATTTTAAAACTAGTTAATCTTGAAGATAAAGCAAATGCATATTCTAGAAGTTTATCTGGAGGAATGAAAAGAAGACTTTTAGTGGCTAAAGCTATGGTGCATAAACCACCAATCTTAATTTTAGATGAACCAACAGCTGGCGTAGATGTGGGACTTAGAAGAAAACTTTTAGACTCTATTAAAAAACTTAATGATCAAGGTGTTACGATTATTTATACAACTCATTATTTAAAAGAGGCACAAGAAATTTGTGATAGGATTGCTATTATAAATAAAGGTGAACTAATTGCTTTAAATTATACTAAAGAATTGATAAAAGATAATCCTGACTTAGAGGAGGTTTTTTTAAACTTAACAAAAAATGGATAAAACATTATTAAAAAATATATACACACAAAAATTAAATTTGTTATTTATCGTATTTGTAGGAACTTTATTGCTTACCTTATCTGCAAAAATTAAAGTTCCTTTTATTCCAGTTCCTATGACTATGCAGACTTTCATGGTTTTACTTTTAGGTTTTTATTTAGGACCTAAATTAGGTTTAGTGACAACCACTTTATATGTTTTTGAAGGCGCATTAGGTTTTCCAGTTTTCACTGGGACACCAGAAAAGGGTATTGGAATAAGTTATATTATAGGACCAACGGGAGGATATATATTTGGTTTCATTATTAGTTCCTTTATAGCTGGTATACAGAATTATAATCAAAGTTTTTTTTCTAATTTATTTAAATTATTTTTATCTGTTTTACCTATTTATATTTTAGGTCTTATTTGGTTGGGCAATATTATAGGTTGGGAAAAACCAATTTTGGAATTAGGGTTATATCCTTTTATTTATGCTGAAATTTTCAAGTTATTTTTGCTTACAGCTATAATATCTAAATTTAATTTTAGATTATTTAGGTGATCTTTTAGATAAGATTCTTTGAAGAGTCCTTCTGTGCATTTTTAACCTTCTAGCAGTTTCAGATACATTTCGGTTACATAATTCGAAAACTCTTTGAATATGCTCCCATTTTACTCTGTCTGCTGACATAGGATTTTCAGGTGGTACAGCCTTCTTGTTAGGTTCGGCCAACAATGCTGCTTCAACATCTTCTGCGTCAGCTGGCTTGGAAATATAATCAATCGCACCAGATTTGACCGCTGCAACGGCTGTGGGTAAATTACCATAACCTGTTAACATAACAATTCGGCTATCAGGTTTTAATTTGTGGATTTCTTGAACAACATCCAATCCATTTCCATCTAAAAGGCGCAAGTCNATNGCTGCAAACGCTGGTNGAGCNTTTTTNACCATNATAATTGCNTCTTCAACGCTTTTNGCNAGAAANGGTTTNAANCCTTTATTTTCCATAGCCCTNCCAAGCCTATTTCTAAANGGGTCATCATCATCNACNATAAGCAAAGATTTGTCCTGAAATTCCTCTATATTGAGCTTTTTTACACTAATTTTCATATTTTATATATAATGCAGAATTGATCTTTATCAAGTGACACTTAGTCAGAAAACAAATCCTATGGAATGTTTTTTCCACAATTTTATTCTTTACATAATTTAGAAATCCTTTATTTGGGAATTATTAATTATTTTTTAATAATTATTTGTAACTATTGAGAGGTTATATGAAATGGCTAAGTTTAGATCCGTTGAAGAGTTGGTTAAACAATTACGACCAGTAGATCCTGTTTACTGCTTTAGAAAAGATAGCATTAAATCAGCTACAAATTGGTTTAAAACAAATTTTCCAGGAAAAGTGCTTTTCGCTGTCAAATGCAATCCAAATGAAAAAATTCTTAAAACTATTATTTCCTGCGGTATAGAAAATTTTGATACTGCTTCTTTAGAAGAAATCAAACTTATCAAAAAATTATCAATAAATTCTAAAATTTATTTCATGCATACAATCAAAAATTCAAAAAGTATAAGCGAAGCATATTTTAAATATAATGTTAAAGATTTTGCTTTTGATAGTAAAGATGAATTAGATAAAATATTAAAGTCTACCAATAATGCCAGGGATTTAAATCTTTACTTAAGACTACAAACGTCGAATGAGCATGCGGAGATTGATTTATCTAAAAAATTTGGAGCTACTGTTAGCGAAGCTACTCCTTTGCTAAAACTTGCTCAAAGTTATTCTAAAAAACTTGCTATAAGCTTCCATGTTGGGTCACAATGTATGAATCCAATTTCGTACTCGAAAGCGATAAATGATATAAGTTTACTAGTTAAAAAAACAGGTATTACACCAGATATAATAAATGTTGGTGGTGGATTTCCAACTACATATCCTGATTTATACCCTCAACCTTTAAAAAATTATATTAAAGAAATAGATAAAGGGATTAAAAAATTAAATTTAAATAAAAAAGTGGAACTCATTTGTGAACCTGGAAGAGCTCTTGTGGCAGAAAGTGGTTCAACAATTGTTAAGGTTGAATTAAGAAAAAAACAAAATCTTTATATTAATGACGGAACGTATGGTTCTTTATTCGATGCAGGACAACCTAAATTTATTTTTCCTTCAAAAGCCATTCAACTTGATAAAAATTTTACAAAACGTATTATACCTTATAGTTTCTTTGGCCCTACATGTGATGGTTTAGATTATATGAAAGGTCCATTTAATTTACCTAGTAATATAAAACAAGGTGACTATATTGAAATTGGACAGCTGGGTGCGTATGGTATTAGCATGAGAACAAAGTTTAATGGTTTCTATTCATCAGATATATATGAAGTTGAGGATAGTCCAATAATGTCGATTTATGACGCTGATGAGAATAATAATATTAAAACATTATTCGCATAAAATTAATGGATAATAATAAATCCAGTTTTTTAAATTCACCTGTAGAACATATTGATATAACTTCTTTTGACTCTAGAAAAATTATTTCATCTATGAAAAAAATGTCTTTTGTTTCAAGAGAAACTGCCAATGCTGCAGATATTTACAACGAAATGCTAAAAGATAAAGAGTGTACAATTTTTTTAACTTTGGCTGGCTCAACCTCTGCTGCTGGATGCATGAATATTTATAAAGATTTAGTAAAATGCAATATGGTAGATGCAATTGTTGCTACTGGGGCATCGATTATAGATATGGATTTTTTTGAAGCTTT
>PAFP01000028.1 GCA_002704185.1 Candidatus Pelagibacter sp. | reverse complement strand
CCTATTGGCGGAGCTGATATGCCGGTTGTTGTTTCAATGTTAAATTCATATTCAGGTTGGGCTGCTGCAGGTATTGGTTTCACTTTAGAAAATACTGCATTGATTATTACCGGAGCACTTGTTGGTTCGTCAGGAGCTATACTGTCTTATATAATGTGCAAAGGAATGAATAGATCACTTTTCAATGTGATACTCGGCGGATTTGGTGGAGACTCAGTGCAAACATCTACAGTACAAAATAAAAAACCAGTTAAACAAGCAGGCGCTGATGATGCAGCCTTTTTAATGAAAAATGCATCTTCTGTAATAATTGTCCCTGGATATGGTATGGCTGTAGCGCAAGCACAACATGCATTAAGAGAGATGTGTGATAAATTAAAATCAAATGGTGTAGATGTCAAATATGCCATTCATCCCGTTGCGGGAAGAATGCCAGGCCATATGAATGTACTGTTAGCTGAAGCGAATGTTCCTTATGACGAAGTATTTGAACTTGAAAATATTAACAATGACTTTTCAAATACTGATGTTAGTTTTGTAATTGGTGCTAATGACGTGACTAATCCAGCTGCAAAAACAGACCCTCAAAGCCCAATTTTCGGTATGCCTATTTTAGATGTTGAAAAATCAAAATCTGTTTTATTTGTAAAAAGAGGTATGTCTGCGGGTTATGCAGGAGTTGATAATGAGCTGTTTTTTAGAGACAATACTTTGATGCTATTTTCAGATGCAAAAAAAATGGTAGAGGAAATATCGAAAGCACTAGACTAAAGTCTTGCTTTTAATTTTTTCAACTTTTTAAATCTCTTAATATTCTCGTCTCTTTCTCTCTTTTTCTTTTCAGACGGTTTCTCAAAATGGCTTTTTAACTTTAATAACCTAAAAGTACCCTCTCTTTGTAGTTTCTTTTTCAAAACTCTCAAAGCTTGTTCAAGATTATCATTTTTAACTTCTATTTTAATAACTATCTCCTAAGTAGCGGGGAATTAACACTTTGAATTGAAAATGTCTATATATATAAGATAACTATATGGAGTATTTTAAACCAAGAGCTAAAAAAGGTATTGAAAGTAAGAGCAAAGTAATCTCGAAAAGAGCATTTATACTAAATATCGGTAAAATAGGGTTTTTTGGTTTGCTTATTTCAAGGCTTACTTATTTACAATTATTTGAAGGCAAAAAATACAAAACCCTCTCAGACAGGAATAGATTAAGTGAGTGGAAGATAGTTTCTGAAAGAGGTTTAGTATTAGATCGTGAAAATAAAATTTTAGCTTCTAATAAAGAAATCTACAAAATTAGTTTGAATTTAGATTTAATATCTAATTTGGATACAGCATTTTATAGTATATCAAAAATAATTAATATCGATTTAATTAAAATACAAAGATATAAAAAATTAATTGCTAGACATAAAAAAAACAAAAAATATGAACCATTTGTTTTGAATGAAGTTTTGAGTTGGAAAAACTTTGCATCAATAAATTATAATTTAGACAATATGCCAGGAGTATTTCCTTTTTTATCCTATGAGAGAACTTACACTTATCCTTATCAATTTTCTCACATTGTAGGTTATATAAATAAAGTTTCTAAAAGAGACCTTGAGTCTTTAAATCCAAAATTTTCAAATATACCCAATTTAAAAATAGGAAAAGTTGGTATTGAGAAGAAGTTTGAAAAATTTATGGCAGGGGAACCAGGACATTCAGTGTTTGAAACAGATGCAAAAGGTAAATTTGTAAAACAGGTTAGTTTTAATAAAGGAAAAAATGGAAATGATTTATTTACTACTTTGGACACTGACATTCAAATTGCAGCATATAATGCATTAAAAAATGAAAGTGGGTCCATAGTAGTTATGAATAATTATGGAGAGATAATTTCGCTAGTTTCTTCTCCATCGTATGACTCAAATTTATTTACTTATGGCATATCAAAAAAAGAATATAGTTCATATATTAAAAATGAAAAAAAACCATTAGCTAACAAAGCCTTATCCTCTTTGTACCCTCCTGGAAGTACGATCAAAATGTTAGTTATATTATCTGCTCTTGAAAACAATGTTATAAATAAAAATTTTACAATGACTTGNAAGGAGTCCACAGAATATTTTGGTCAAAAATATCATTGTTGGAAAGAAAATGGTCATGGTGTAGTTAATTTAAAAAAAGCCATAAGTGAGTCATGTGATATTTATTTCTATGAAGTTGCCAGATTGCTAGGTGTAGATAGATTAAATGAAACAGCGAAACGTTTTGGACTTGGTCAATATGTATTTGACGGATTTATTGAAGAAAAGAAAGGTGTCGTACCAAGTACTAAATGGAAAAAAAAATATGTTGGTGAGACATGGTATTTAGGCGAAACTATTATTACTGGTATTGGTCAAGGTTATATTCAAACTACACCAATTCAGTTATGTAAAATGATGACTCAATTATCTAACGGTGGTTATAAAGTAACTTCTACACTTTTTAAAACAGAAGAGCCAAAAATATTAAATGAGAAAATAATTTTTGACTCTGATGATTTAAAATTAATTATGGACTCATTATTTTCCTCTACAAATCAATATGGAGGAACATCTTATAGGTCAAGGATTGAAGGTAAATATTTATATGCAGGCAAAACTGGAACATCACAAGTGAGAAAAATTACAGAGTTACAAAGATTGAGGAATATAAAAAACAAAGATCTTCCATGGAAATTCAGAGACCACTCACTATTTGTAGGTTATGGTCCTGTTAAAGATCCAAAATTTAATATATCTGTTGTAATTGATCACGGAGGGTCTGGGTCTTCAAAAGCGGCGCCAATTGCAAGAAAAGTTATGCAAAAAATTTTTAATAAGTATTATTTGAAAAAAAATGTTTAGTTCATTTCAAAATAGTTTTAAGACAAAAATTGCAAATATAGATTGGGTGATAATTTCTTTAGTTTTGCTAATTGGTACTATTAGTCTTTTTACAATCTATTCTATTGATACGGATAAAAATAATTATTTTGAAAAACATTTTATAAGATTTGTAATTTCATTTTTATTATTGTTATTTGTTGCAATAATTAATGTTAAAGTTTGGTTGAGATCTGCATATATTTTTTATGCATTCGTAATATTTTTATTAATTTTGGTCGATTATTTTGGTTTATCTGCTCAAGGAGCAAAGAGATGGTTAAATTTTGGTATATTTAATTTACAGCCTTCAGAGTTAATGAAGGTAGCTGTTATTTTATGTTTGGCTAGATACTACCAATTCATCAAGGTTGAAGATAGCGACAAAATTACAAAACTAGTATTTCCACTAGCGATAATAATTGTTCCATTTATTGTCGTAGTAAAACAACCTGATCTCGGAACAGCTTTATTTATTCTTGCAGTTTCAATAGCAATGTTGTGGTTAGCTGGATTAAACTTAAAAATCTTTTCATTTGGTGCTTTGTCTGTATTAATTCTTGCTCCATTATCTATTTCTTTTCTAAAACCATACCAAAAGCAGAGAATTCTTACGTTCCTTAATCCCGAAAATGACCCTCTTGGTGCAGGTTATCATGTTATTCAATCTAAAATAGCTATTGGATCTGGAGGATTATTTGGAAAAGGTTTTATGAAAGGATCACAAAGCAATTTAGATTTTTTACCGGAGAAGCACACTGATTTCATATTTACAGTTTTTGCAGAGCAATTTGGATATTTTGGATGTTTATTGTTGATTTTGCTGTTTATTTTCCTAATTTTGAGAATTAATTTAATTTCTAAAAATTCTAGGAATACATTTTCAAGATTAATGTGTTTTGGAATATCATTTAATTTTTTTGTATATGTAGGAATAAACATAGGTATGGTAAGTGGATTACTACCAATTGTTGGTGTGCCAATTCCTATTATGTCATATGGAGGCACTGCAATGATTACGGCAATGTTTGCTCTTGGATTAGTTTTAAGCGCCCATATACATAAAGACGAGAATATATACTGATTTTAGTACTTTTTTTATTTATTAACTAAAGACTCTTAATCCAATTTAATATACAACTTATAATAAATGTTTAATAATAATAACAGTAACGATATAAGTCCGAATGTCTCGCATATAGGAGAAGGCTTACAAGTTGAAGGAGATTTGACTAGCAGAGGTACGATTGAAATCTCTGGTATAATGAATGGGAACATAAAAGCTCATAATATCAAATTACTAGAAACAGGTTCAATTATGGGTTCTGTTAAAGCAGAAATCTTCGAAGTTTTTGGATACGTTGAAGGAGAAACAGAAGCCGGAGAAGTAAAAATTGGTAAGACGGCTACAATTAAAGGCGATGTATATTTCAAAGAAAATTTAAAAATAGATGAAGGCGCAGATGTTGATGGATATTTAAAAAGACTTACAGATAATGTCCAGAAAAACAGTCAAAAAACAACTCCTCAAAAAAGTGTTAAGTCTAAATCAGAAGATACAGAAAATAAAAAAGCAGTAAATCAAAACTAAATTGGTTTTGTTCCAATTATTTCTCAGTCATGATATATTTAAAGTATGATTAATAAAATTAAATCACATTTAAAAGATGCAAATAAAACTTATTTTCAACATCAAAAGTTTGCTTTAAAAATCAGTTGGAAATGTTTATGCTCATCTATTACTGCATTTATCCATGCAATATGCCCAGCTTTTTTTGAGTATACAACGAGTTCCTCAATTGAAAATATGCATAATGATTTAGAGCCTATTTATTCAATGCTTAAAGGAAAAAATAATACTCAAGATTGAAGAATGAATATAAAAGCATATTTGTTTTTGACATTATGTACATTATTTTGGTCAGGTAATTTCATTGTTGGAAAAATTGCTACGCTATACGATATACCGCCTTTGACCCTTAACTTTTATAGGTGGTTTATTGCATTTTTAATACTTGCGCCTTTCACAATTAAAGGTGTGTTAACAAATTTAAAAGAAATAAAAGATAATATTTTATTATTAATTATAATGGGATTTACTAGTATTAGTGTTTTTAACTCAGTTGTTTATTATTCACTTAACTTTACCCAGGTTTTAAATGGCGTATTAATGATATCAACTATTCCGGTGTTTATTATTTTTTTTTCTTCGTTATTTAAAACAGAAAAAATTAAATTAAATCAAATAATAGGAGTAATAATTTCTTTTTTGGGAGTTATATCTATTATTACAAAATTAAATTTTTCATTACTTTTGTCTTTAGATTTAAATAAAGGTGATTTATGGATGTTTGTTGCTATGATATCTTGGACAACCTACTCAATACTATTGGGAGAAAAAAAAATAAAACTCGAACCTTTCATTTTTTTACAAACTATAATTATTATCGGTTTATTATTTTTATTCCCCATGTATATATTCGAGTTCATCTATGGAAAAAAAATTACAATAAACATTCCGGTTATATTAACTATTGGTTATGTTGTTCTATTCGCAGGTATAGGAGCATATACTTTTTGGAATGCAGCAATAAAACTTATTGGACCGAGTAGATGTGGTGTGTTTTTACACTTAATGCCAATTTTTAGTTCTCTGATGGCAGTTTTTATATTAAATGAAAAATTTTCTTTTCATCATATAGCAGGTACACTTTTAATTGTTATCGGTATTCTTCTTTCTTCAAATAAGAAAATTAGTAAACAATTTTAGCCTAGTTTGCCAAGGAATGGCAAATATTTTAAAATAAAAAATCCTAAAGATTGTAATTTACCTGTAACTATAAGTACTCCAGTTAAAAGCAAAATATATCCACTGATTTTTTGTATTCTAATAATATGCAATCTCATACTTTTCGAAAAAATTAAAAATCTTGTTAAATACACTCCTGACAAAACAAAAGGCACACCCAACCCTAAAGAATAAATAGTTAATAATGTTATTCCTTTTGTCAAAGTGGTCTCTAAAGATGCAAATGTTAAAATTGTTCCAAGAATAGGGCCAATACATGGTGACCAACCAAAACCAAAACCTACACCTATTAATAAAGCTATGTAGGGTTTTTTAATATAGTTTTTAAAATGGTATCTAAATTCTTGATTTAAAAGTCTTAATTGTAATAAACCGACCATATTTAAACTAAAAAAAATTATAATTATACCTACTAATACGGTAAAAATTTTAGAATAATTAAAAAGCAAACCTCCAAAAAATGTTGCTGTAGCGCCTAAAGAAATAAAAACTATTGAAAATCCAATGGCGAATAAAAGTGTATTTTTTAGGATAAATGATTTATTTTGTTCTTCTAAACCCTCAAGAGTTGTGCCGCAAATAAAGGAAATATATCCAGGAACTAGTGGTAAGACGCAAGGTGATAAAAAACTCACAGCCCCAGCAAAAAAAGATATAAAATAAAGCGACATTTTTTAAATATTATATTATCTATTATTAAATATCATGACTAATTTCAATGACGTAAAAAAATTTATGCAAACCTTTGGACAAGATGTTCAATTTAAAGCCTCATTTCCAGATGCAAAAATTCAAAATTTACGTTTAAAGCTTATCGAAGAAGAATTAAGCGAGCTAAAAGAAGCGATAAAAAGTAAAGATATTGTTGAAGTTGCCGACGCCCTTACAGATATACTTTATGTAACTTATGGTGCTGGTCATGCATTCGGAATTAACCTTGATCAGTGCTTCAAAGAAGTGCAAGATTCTAACATGTCAAAATTAGATGAAAATGGAAAACCAATTTATAATGAGAATGGTAAAGTTTTAAAAGGACCTTATTATAGAGAGCCTGACTTAAAAAAAATCGTAAAGTAAAACTTTTTATGCTCAAATTTTTAATGAATTCACTACCTGGTAAACCAAACGAAAAAAATTATGAAAATTGGGAAATCTTTAATCATAAGAATTATACTGAGGCAGATAAAATTCGTCAAAAAGAAATAAGAAGATTAACATCACTTGCCAGATACGAAATTGAAAAGTCAAATAAACATTCATGGTTAAAAAAATATTTCTTTCCGTATATAAAGCCTGAAGAACTTAAAGATAAAGTTGTATTAGATTTGGGATGTTTTACAGCAGGAAGGGTGATTTCCTGGGCTGAGGAATTCAGATTTAGAAAATGTTATGGTATTGATATAAATCCAATTTTCAAAGTTGCTGGAGAAGAATTCGCAAAAGAGAAAAATATTGATGCAGAATTTTTTACTTCACAAAATGAAAATTTACCTTTTGAAAATAATTCTATAGATATTTTAATTAGCACGGATACCTTTGAGCATGTAAGTGATTTAAATAAATCAATGCAAGAATGTTATAGAGTTCTAAAACCTGGAGGAAAGCTTTTGGCATTATTTCCACAATACCTCCAACCATTTGAGTCACATTTAAATTTTGTTACTAAGCTACCTTTTTTACACTGGTTTTTTAGTTCTAAAAAACTTACCGAGGTATATTTTCAAATATTAAAAGATAGAGGGACAGATGCATATTGGTATAAAAGTAAAAAAAATTATTTGGAAAAATGGGAGAGATTACCTACTATTAATGGTACTTCTATAAGAATGTTTGAAAGTATTCTAAATAATGAACTTTGGAAAGTTCAGTGGATTAAAAGACCAATCTTTAATGATGGAAGAAAAGCAGATTTACTAATATTTAAATTACTTAAAATTCTTTGTTACCCATTGGTTTATATTAAATATTTAGATGAGCTTTTTTTGGGCAGAATTTGTGTAATTTGCCAAAAATAATTATTCAAAATCAAAAACTATATTATTATCCAAAATAGATAGATGATGAATATTTTGATATTTTTTTAGATTCTCTTTTAAATTCGAATCTAATGTCTTATCTTCAAACTCTAAATATCTTTCTTTATTAATATTTTCTATCTTATTTATTGAGAAATCTAAACCGTATCTATCAAAACCTTGTTTTTGCGATACACGATAAAAATTATCATTTAAATTTATTAAACCTGCATTTCTTGATCTCAAGCTATTGGTTGAAATTGGATTTAATATATGTTCTTCCCATTTATCACTAATAGGGCTTTCAAATGAATAAAATATAGACAAGTCATGACTAAAATCATCAGTATTAGAGCGATCAATATTTGTTAAAAGCCAGAAAATATTATCTTTCTTAAAAATCATTGTATCAGTTGCTTTTATATTTTTTATTAATGTTTTTTCAAATACCCACTTACTTGGAAAAATTATAGATCTATAAATTCGAATTTCATTTAACGCTGACGTATCAGGACATAAAAAAACTTGATCATTATAACTAAAAATAAAAGGGAAAGATAAATGAAAACTTTCCTCCAGAGAAATAGTTTTTTGAGTAAATTGGCCATCTGAAATTAAAAAACTAACTATTTTGCCTTTTTTTAATTTCTTATCAAATTCTTCAGCAAAACAATAAAGTTTATTATTAAATTTGAACAAAAATGGATCAGCTAAGAAAGTATTCTTTTCAGGTTGAATAATTTTAATTTTTATGTTTTGCAAAGATTTGTCAACACTGCTTGAATAAGCCAATTTGTAATTATATCTTTTAACAAAATATTTTTTTATTAAATGACCGATCGTAGTAAAAATATATTTAATTTGTTTTAATATTCCGGGTATCTCGTAGATAGGTCCAGGCCTACCAGATTTTGGTAACACAGCATCTTTCTCATCAAAAATATTTTCAAGTGTTTTTTTCAAATAAAAATTGCTTTTTCGATAAAGCTCAATTTGATTTAATAAATAAAAAAATTTTGTTTGAACCCAACCTTTGAAAAATATATCACCATTATCCAAATCACTTGTTAATTTTTGAATTATAAAACCAGTACTATTTTTTCTATGTAATACCTCCCAAAAACCAGCTGGGCTACCTCTATAATGCTTATTATCGCCATGGTGAAAAGAAATAACGCCATATTTACTTGAATTGAGAATATCTCCTTTTAAAATGCTACTGGAAAATCTGAGTAATATATCATATTTTTTTTCCCTAATATCTTTAATGGAGTTTTTACTTATAAATTCATCATCACTTGGGTTTATTGTCACTACTAACTGATTATTTAAAAAGTTTCTTATGTTGTAAGTTTTTAAATAAATTCGATATTTTGATATCTTTAAAATCAATCTTTCAATTATAGAAATAAATCTAAAACAAACTTTTTTATATATTTTGCGAGTGATGAATTTTTCAAATACAGGTCGGTTTCTTTTTAAAATAATATAATCATTAACATCAAATTTATTTGAATTTTCTTTTAGCCAAATAATAATATCCTTTACAAAATAACTAATTGAATAATTGTCTAGTAAAATACCAATTTTAAGTTTTTGTTTCAATTTATATAATTTTTAGTATTCCTATTGACGAAGATGTTTCTAAGAATAAAAGTACTATATTTTTATTTTTCAAATACACCATGTCTCTTATTCTCTCTCCTATTGTGACAATATTATGTTCTATTACTTTAGACTTCGATTTGTTTAATTTAATGTAGTGTATACTTAGATCTCCTTCTTTAATTTCTGAACCCATAGCACCAACTAAAAATTCATGTTCGTCGTTTCGATCATTTATTGAGACTATTTCACTAATTCCAATAGATGCTGCATAATATTTTAAAGGTTCCTCAAAACCGAATTTTGAATGTGATTTATGAAGTGGAGCCCCTTCTAATCTTTGTTTTGAATAATTTTTTTTATAATGATTTCCGTACGACGAAATTGGCCATCCAAAATTTTTAATTTTTGTTTCTGGATTACGATTTATATTTATTTCATCACCTCCTTTTGGACCATGTTCAGTAGAAATTACATAATTATATTTTTCATTAAAATAAAGTCCCTGAGCATTTCTATGTCCCATTGATAAAACTTCACTTTTTCCATCAATAAGATTAATCTTTAATATTTTTCCATAATCACTATTTTTATCTTGCGCCAGCGTTCGATACCTAAAATCACCAGTTGAAAAAAGAATACTTTCATTTTTATACAAAACCATTCGACCACCTGCACCTTGATGAGCCCAGAATTCACCGTACTCATTATCAACTTTAATACATTTTTTAGCTTTAAAAAAAAAGTTAAACTTTAGTAATTCCTTATTTAAATCAGCTCTTAAAATAGATAAATCAAAACAATTTTCAAATTTTTCATTAATTAAAGATACATAAATTTTCTTATCATGAATAAATAAATCTTTAATTCCATATTGAGAAGTTTCATAAAATTTATCGTATTTAACAATTTCTTTAATATTGGTATTAATTATTTTTAAATCTTTTATTTCATTTTCAAATTTGTTGAATGCGAAAATACCATTACCTGAAGCTAAATAGAGGTTATTATCATAGTATTCAATATATGAACTTCCCAAAGCTGAATTATTTTTTGAGAATAAAATATCTTCTGTTTGAAATTTGCTAAATATAAATTTATTATCAATTTTCTGATCTGATATTAATTTTTTAAAACTAATATTTCCATTACTTACAATGTTTTGCAGATTTAAATCTCTAGCACTTAGTTTTTTTTGTATTTTAGCCAATTGCTGATTTTTTATTTGCAATTGTTTACTCAAAATATTTATTTCAAATTTTTTTGAAGCTGAATTATTCTTAGATATAATAGTACCGCCAACTATCACAGAGAAAAGTATTAAAATGATAAAGTATAAAATTTTATTATTTTTAATCATGCAAATTAATTACATATTTTTTACGTGTTATAAAGTACATTAGTGTAGCGAAATTTATTATAATGATTTTGCAAAATTCCTAACTTTAATCATATGATTTTCAAAATCTTTTTGACTCATCTCAGGTAATACAGAGTAAAAACGCAAATACTTTGTTTTTAAACCCCCTAGTTGAAAAACAGATTTCTTTAATCTGCGATAGGGAATATTGTCAAAAAATGAAAAGCTTTGGTAGCTGATCATTGGTCCGCCATAAGTAATTGATACAATACCTAACTTGCCTTTCATCGCACCTGCAACTGGATATCCATAATTTTTAAAATACTTATTTCCTGGTAAGAGAGACCTGTAGGTAAAAAACCATTTTGGATGTAACACCCAGTCGATCCAGTTTTCAAGTATTGAATTTAATCTGAGGTTATTACAACTACCAATCAACATCATAACATTACAATTTTCCAATCTTTTTCTATAGTCTAAAACTAATTTAGGAGGAGGATTTATACTTTGGTTGTAAAAAGGTAACTTTTCTTTTTCATCAAATAGATTAACTAAATCAATTTGATGTCCAATTTTTTTAGCCTCATCTATAAATGTATCTCTAATTGCTGCATTAAAAGAATTTTTGGTATTGTTATGGCCAAATACAATAAATATATTTTTCATTTTTTTAATAATTATATTTTTATTAAATTATGATTCCCTTTTCTTTTTATACTCGTTTTTTAGATCTTCGAAACTATAAATCATATTTGCTAATGAAAATAGTAGAAGACCATGATGAGATAGAAAACCATCAAATGCGTGTAGGCCTAACTCTACTGTAATTTCAATTAGACACGAGATAAATAAAACTAAAGTCGCTCCAACTAATATTATTTTTCCTAAATTTATTTTCATTTTATTTCCTTTTTTAAGTTATTTAAATTAATTTTAATCTTGTTTAAAATTTAATTTTAATAAAAATAAGGTGATTCTAAAAAAAATTTAATATTATATTTATTATTTTTAACAATATTTTGTTTTAAAATCTTTAATGGTTTTTTCTAGTGCCTCATCAAAGTTCATATTTGATTTCCAACCATTTTGATTTGCTAGTGATATATTTAATTTTTTTCGGTAAACACCGTCTAAATTTTTATCATTGTTAAACTTAATTAATACTTCAGGATCAATTTTATTTTTAATTCGATTTGCATATTCCTTGATGGACAACTCAAATGAAGATCCAATATTAATTAGACTATCATTTGTTTTCTTTTTTAAAAAAAATTCACATGCCTTAGCTACCTCGTCAACATACAAGATTTCCCTTAAGGGTTTACCTGTTCCCCACAATTTTACGACTTTATTTTTTTTTAAACTAGCTAAAGATATTTTTCTTATTAGAGCTGGTAAAAAGTGAGAATTTTCTAGATCATAATTATCATTAGGACCAAATAAGTTACATGGCATTAAACAAATATAATTTGTTTGATATTGTTTATTAAAAGATTTAATCATTTGGATACCCGCTATTTTTGCTACAGCATAGCTTTCGTTTGTATTTTCCAATGAACCTGACAATAATTGAGTTTCTTTAATAGGTTTTTTTAAGTTTTTCGGATAAATACAACTAGATCCAAAAAAAATTAATTTTTTAATTTTATTGTTATAGCTTGTCGAAATTAAGTTTGTTTGAATTTCCAAATTCTCCTGAATAAAATTTGCAGGATTGTTTATGTTAGATTTGATACCACCTACTTTTGCTGCAGCAATAATAACTACTTCTGGTTTTTTTAATTTAAAAAATCTTTTTAATTCATCCTGATTACGCAAATTAAGTTTTTTTTTATCTATTGTGATAATATTTTTATATCCTTTTTTTTTTAAGGTTCTTAAAATCGATGAACCAAGCATACCTTTGTGACCAGCCAGAAATATTTTACTTTTAAGACTTATCATTATAAATGTTGTAATTCATACTCTATCATTTCATTAATTAGATTATCCAAGGATATTTTTGGTGACCATTTTAATAATTTTTTTGCTTTTTGTGCGTTACACTTTAAATAATCTACTTCGACTGGTCTAAAATATCTTTTTCTACATTCAATTATAATTTTTTTATTTTCAACATTAATTGCTTTTTCACCAATACCTTTTCCTACCCATTTAATTTTAAAACCTATTTGTTTTGCTGCTTTATTTACAAATTCTTTAATGGTGAAGGTTTTACCTGTTCCAATAACATAATCATCAGGCTTTTTTTGTTGCAACATTTTCCACATTACTTCTACGTAGTCTCTAGCATGACCCCAATCTCGTTTTGCATATAAATTACCTAAAAATAATTTTTTTTGATATCCATCTTTTATTCTTATTAAGCCTTGAATAATTTTTTTTGTTACAAAAGTTTCTCCTCTAATTGGGCTTTCGTGATTAAATAAAATTCCATTGCATGCATAAATATCATAAGCCTCTCTATAATTAACTGTTATCCAGTGTGCAAAGCATTTTGAAACTCCATACGGACTTGCAGGATAAAAGGGAGTTTTTTCATTGTGAAATTTCTCTTTTGTTCTACCAAACATTTCAGAGGTTCCTGCTTGGTAAAATTTCACTTTTTTTTGATAATTCAAACTTCTTATTGCTTCTAAAATTCTAAGAGTTCCTAGACCATTTACTTCTGCAGAATATTCTGGAACTTCAAATGAGACCTGCACATGCGATTGTGCACCTAAATTGTATATCTCATCAGGTTTTGTTTTTTTAATTAAATTTAATATAGACGAGGAGTCTGTTAAATCTCCATAAAATAGGAGAAAATTAGATTTATAATTTATATCCTTGTATATGTCGTCTATTCTTTGAGTATTAATAATTGATGATCTTCTTTTTATTCCATAAACTTTATAATTTTTATTCAATAAAAATTTAGATAAGTAAGCGCCATCCTGTCCTGTTACACCAAATATTAATGCAATTTTTTTTTTCATTTTTTTAATAATGTAATATGTATATACTCAATTAAATCTAAATCGCTATATATTTTGTTTCAAACTAAATAATGATTTTAATTTTGTTAAAAATTACCATTGGTATTAATCTTAATCCGTAAATATATCTTCTAAAAAAAATAATTGGATTAAAAATTAATCTTATTAACCAACCCAAATAAAATTTATCAATTAAGCTATTAATCGGCGCTTGGTCTCCTGTAAAAAAAGAAATTGCACCACCAGTACATATTATGGTTGTTTTAAACTTCAAATTTAATTTTAAATATAAACCCAAAATTTCTTGAGCACCCCCACCTATATTTGTAAGTATAAAATCAGGTTTTATTTTCCGTGCCAAATTTAATAATTTTTTATCAGACAAATTATTCAAATCATACTTAGGTGCGAGATAATTGTAAATTTTTTTTACTCCCAATCTCTTAATTAAATATCTATTTGATTTAGATAATTTAAGATTAGGATCAATACATAAAACTTTCTTTTTTTTATTTTTCTTTAAATACTTAAAAAATAAATTTAAAAATTTGTAACCTGAGAATTTATTTACATTAATATTTTTAAAAACTTTGAGCAATATCACGAACAAACCGCTGTCAAAAAAAACAATATCTGCTTTTTTTAAAGAATTATAATATAAATGAGATTCATTAATATTAGTTATTGCTGGTCCCGCAGGAAAAACGAATAGACCTTTCTTTAAAACATATTTATTAAATTTTTTTTCATTTACATTATGGAATTGAATATTTTTAAAAATGATTTTATTAACCATAGATTTAGGATCACGCCGTTAATGACCGTTTAGAACGCTTAACATCATATGGCATTTTTGTTAATATAGAAAATGTATGAATTTTTAGCAAATTTAACTTTAGTGGTTCATTTTCTTTTCATTTTTTTTGTTATATTTGGTGGGTTATTATTTTTTTGGAAGCCAAAAATTATCTATATTCATTTGCCTGCATTAGTTTGGGGATCGTACGTTGAGTTTACAAATACAGCATGTCCTCTTACATATTTAGAAAACTGGTTTTTAAAATTGAGTAATGCCTCAACTTACTCTAATAATTTTATTCAAAATCACTTACTTTCAATTATTTACCCTACCAAACTCACGCATGATATCCAGATTTTATTAGGATTAATTCTGATTTTTATAAATTTAATTATTTATGGATTTGTTGTTAAAAAAATAAAAATTAGTAAAAATTAAATTATTTTTTCAAAATAGAAATAAAATGAAATTTAGGATTTGCGAAAAATAAGAAAATTTTTAAATAATAATAATAATTAGTAATTTCCTTATAACTAATTAAATTTAATTTTTTTA
Organism: Candidatus Pelagibacter sp.; assembly: GCA_002704185.1. Classification (GTDB taxonomy): domain Bacteria; phylum Pseudomonadota; class Alphaproteobacteria; order Pelagibacterales; family Pelagibacteraceae. Next base: position 46 of record PAFP01000028.1, on the reverse strand, counting down.
TAAGATTTTTATATGAATTTTTGGTAAAATAATTTTTTGGTATATT
>PAFP01000027.1 GCA_002704185.1 Candidatus Pelagibacter sp. | reverse complement strand
CCAAAGAGCAAAATTTTTAGTATTAAATTGTGGGTCATACAAAATCCATTCTCCATATTGTATTTTAAAGAAAGAATAAATATCTTCCTCGCTCATTCCAGCTTTGATCTTTTGCTTAACTACTAATTTCATACTTTCGGCAAAATCAGATTGTGAGTCATAAATCGATTGTCCTTGGCATATTAGGCATCTTAAATTTTTATTTATTTTATTTTCTAATATTAAGTCATTTGAAAAAGAAGACTTAGAAAATGAAACTAATAAAAAAATTACTAATAATATTATTTTAATCTTCATTTTTAATAATTTTTAAAACTTTTTTAAATTCTTTTTGATCTATAGGTCCAATTATTTTTTTTACTATTTCTTTTTTTTTATTTAAAATAAAACTTTCAGGAACACCATATGCTCCAGTTTCTATAGATGCTGTTCCATCATTATCTTTTAAGATATATTCATATGGACTTCCAAATTCGTCAAGAAATTTTTTTGCATTTTTTTTTTTATCTTTATAATTTATGCCGATTATTTTTACTGAAGAACTTTTTTTTAGTCGCATTAAATAAAAATGTTCATCTCTACACGGTAGACACCATGATGCCCATATATTTACAAGATAATAATTACTGTCTATTAAAATATCATCAAATGATATTTGTTGATTTGTATAAAATTCATGAAGTATTAAATTTGGAAATTTTTGTATGCCTGAATTTTCGTTTGTATATAAATCTTTTTGTTTTAATCCATAATAAAAAATGAAAAATGAGAATATAAAAAAAAATATTATTAAAATTTTTAAATATTTATTTTTCATTTTTTTTAAAAATACCAATAAAGCCACCTAAAGAAATAAAAATAGCTGAAATCCATATCCAAATCATAAATGACTTTTCTTGATATCTTACATTTAAATATTCATTATCTTTAACTAAATTAATAACCAAGAATCTATCTTTAAAAATATCTGTCTTTATAGCTGCTTCACTTGTAACAGTTTCTGGCTTGTCATAAATTCGGATTTCTGGCTCTAAAAATAATTTTCCTTTATCTTTATCTTCAATTTTAAAGTGTGCAATTAACTTGAGGAAATTTGCCTCTTTAGACTTTTCAAGTCTTTGTAACTTTATATTTTTATCTAAGAATTTAATTTCATCTCCAACCCGCATGTTTGATGTGGCTTCATTAGAAAAAATACTGTTCATCAATATACTTAAAACTAGTAAGCTAAAACCAAAATGAGAAATCATTTGAGAATAATTTTTATAATTTTTTTTTACAAAGTCATTCATGGTTATGAAAAAAAGATAAAAACTGACAGCTAATAATATTGTTATATTAAGAGTAACATTACTATAAAACCTAGATATAAAAATTGTAATTATAATACTCAAAACAAATATGAATATTAAATTTAATTTTTTAGATAATCTATTATTTTTTATCCATTTAAGATTTGGTCCAATTGACATAAAAATTAAGAAAGGGATTAAAAAAGGAATAATTAACTTATTAAAAAAAGGTGGCCCTACAGAAATTTTTTCATTTGATAATACCTCTAAAAAAATTGGGTAAATTGTACCAATTAAAATTACAGATAAAAAATACATCACAAACCAGTTATTTAAAATGATTGAAAAATCTTTAGAATAAAAATTTATATTTTTATTATTTGTTTCAAATTTGTCTTCATAAATAAAATAAATTAAAATTGACAAAAAAATCAGGAAAAACAAAAAGAATAATATATACAATCCTCTTTCTGGATCGTTGGCAAAAGTATGTATTGAATTTAATATACCAGATCGAACTAGAAAAGTTCCACAAATACCTAGTGTAAAAGTTATAATAGAAAGAATTACTGTCCAAGAATGTAAAATTGATCTTTTTTCTAAGACTAAAATACAATGAACAAGTGCTGTCAGACTAAGCCAAGGCATTAATGAAATATTTTCAACTGGATCCCAAAACCAGAAGCCTCCCCAACCCAATTCATAGTAAGCCCAAATAGATCCAAGCAAAATGCCTAAGGTTAGAAAGGTCCAAGATACATAAACCCAAATCTTAATCTCTTTAGCCCACAAATTATTTATATTACCTCTCATTAAACCTGCTAAAGATGAGGAGAAAACAATAGAGGTACTTACATATCCTAAATATAGAATTGGAGGATGAATAGCTAATAAAGGATCTTGTAAAATTGGATTTAAACCCATGCCTTCATTTGGTACAGGAAAAATTATATTAAAAGGATTAGAGGCTTTTAATAAAAAAAATAAAAAACCAATAATTATAAGTTCCTGAAACATTATTGTTAATAATCTTTCATCTAAAGGTCTATTTTTTGATTTTAAAAAGTAGAAAAAAGCAAAAAATGTTAGAATTAAAAGCCACAATAATAAACTACCTTCATGATTTCCCCATGTTCCAGATATTTTATAAAATAAGGGTTTTGAAATATGCGAATTATTTAAAACTGTTTCATTGCTGAACTCGGAATTAACAAATAAAATTACAAGACTAAAAAAACTTAATAGGGTAAAAAAAAATTTAAAGAATAATAATTCATTCAAATTTCTTTTAAAAAAAGAATTTTTATTATTTAAACCTAATATCGAAGTAGCAAATATTATTAATGATAANANNAAACANAAAAAAAGAGNAAANTTACCAATATAATTAAAAATCAATTTAGTTTTCTCCNAAACTAGCTTTTACCTCTGGAGGCATATAATTCTCATCATGTTTTGCTAATATCTTTTCTGCTTTAAAAAAACTTTTATCTCTTAGAATACCTTCGGCTACGACACCTTTATTTTCTTGGAAAAGATTTGCATTTAAACTAATGAAAAAATATTTATGTAGCCAATTTCTTGCGGCTTTTATTAAATCTTTTGATTTTGTTTCATCAATAGATGCATATTGTGACTTATGACTGATTATATAAACATCAAAACCTAATTTTAGTAGATCGAGAATAAAGTCAAATACACCGACAAAGGGTTTCGCTTCAATAATTTTAGATCCATAGATTTCTAATTGAAGTTTCTGCCAGATTATTTCCCCAAAATTTTTTCGTATTATGTCTCTAATTATTTTTTTTTGGGGGGGGACGTCATTTTTTATATATCCTTTTTCTAGCGCGATTGAATAAAATATATTGTCGTAGCAAACAATTGTATTGTCGAAATCAATTCCAATCTTAATATTCATAGTATTGTTATAAAAATTTCCTTTAATCAGGTTGATTTTTTTCCGTGATAGAATAATAAGACTTCATTGCAAATGAATTTAATATCATTTTCTGTAAGATATTGATGAATTGGCAAAGAAAGAATTTTTTCGGATTGGCGTTCACAATTTTCATATTTTTCACGTGAGGGCCCAAACTTTTCAGTATATGCTAATTGCTTGTGTATCGGAATTGGGTAATGGATGGCTGTATTAATACCTTTCTTTTCAAGATACTTTTGTAATTCATCTCTTCTTTCACAATGTACTACGAAGGTATGATAAGTATTGTACTCATAGTCTTTTTCAGTTTCTAGTCGCACAAATTCAGATTTTAATAAAGAATGGTAAAGCTGGACATTTTCCCTTCTTTTTTTTATGATCCATGAGAGTTTATCCAATCTAAAATCAAGAATGGCAGCTTGAAGGTTATCCATTCTCGAAACATAACCGAACGATTTCACAAGGTTGCGATTTTCCATGCCATGATTTCTCATACTTTTAATTTTTTTATATATCCCTTCGTTATTCGTTGTGACAAAACCTCCATCCCCGCATGCATTGAAATTTTTTAATGGATGAGTTGAGAATGCGGCTATTAATCCCCACGCACCCGCACATTTTCCCTGATATTTTGATCCAATTGCTTGCGCGGCATCCTCAACTATGGGGATAGAATAATCTACAGATATTTTTAAAATTTCATCCATCCTGCATACCCGACCTGTTAAATGAACCGGCATAATCGCAGAGGTTTTATCAGTGATTGCTGATTTCAATTTTGCAGGGTCCATATTCTGGTCTGGCAAAACATCAATAAACTTTGGCGTGGCACCTATGTGAGCTATTGCTGCGGTTGATGCAATAAAAGAATTCGGAGGGGTTATCACTTCATCACCCGCTTTAACGCCTGCTCCAATTAGCGAGCAAACTAACGCGTCGGTACCACTATTCAGAAGCAAACAGAACTTCGTCCCGCAAAGATCGGCTAATTTTTTTTCCAAAACATTAATGTATTCCCCACCAACGAACTTTCCCGAGGCAAAGACCTTTTCCAAGATAGGTAGCAACTCTTCACGTTCATCATTCCATTGGTGTGATAGTGCAGTGAATGATATATTTCTCTCATTCATTATGAGTAAAATTCTTTTACTTTTTCTATAACAAAATCTATTTGTTCATTTTCCAGATGTTGATCGCATGGAAAGCTTATTAAATTATCAGCATGAGAGTCGGTGACTGGAAAGTCACCAGCTTTATAATTTAAATATTTAAGTGCTTTTTGCCGGTAAATTGGAATTGGGTAGTGAATTTTAGCTTCGATAGCATTGTCTTTTAAAAAAGCTAGCAATCTATCTCGTTCCTCGGCAAAAACCATATATAAATGATAAACGATCCGATATTCTTCTAATCTCGGTGGGATTCTTATTTGGTCGATATTGCTGAGTCCGACATCATAGCGTTTTGCATTGGCGATTCTTTGGGAAGCAATCTCTTCTGTTTTAGGAATCAACCAATTTCCAACCACAGCCTGTAAGGTGTCTAATCTTGAATTGAATCCCATAATAGAAACGGTATTACGATTTTCAAGGCCATGATTTCTTAAAAGCCTTAGCTGATTATTTAATTCATCATTACTCGTAACTATAATTCCTCCGTCAGACCAAACATTTAGATTTTTTAGGGGATGCAGAGAAAATGCACCGGTAGAGGCCCAAGTCCCTGCTTTTTTTCCTTCTATTGATCCAAGAATTGACTGGCAAGCATCCTCAACGACAACAAGATCATATTTTTCGGAAATGGGTATTAATTTTCGCATGTCTGTCATATATCCACTGAAGTGAACAGGAACAATAGCTTTTGTCTTTTCTGTAATGACTTCTTCCACTTTGAAAGTGTCCATACAAAAAGTGTCATCACAATCAACAAAAACGGGAACTGCTCCGATTTCACATATAGCACCAACAGTCGCTACAAAAGTGTTCGCGGCAGTAATAACTTCATCCCCCGGCTGTATTCCGTTTGCAACTAAACTTAACTTAATAGCATCAGTTCCTGAATTAACTCCCACTGCATATTTTGTTCCGATCAATTCCGCGAATTTTTCTTCGAATTCTTTTAAGGGCTTTCCTAGAGTGAAATCACCAGTTTCAACAAATTTTTTTAGTGACACCCATAAATCATCACAATTACCAAATTGTTGGGGCAGATAAGAATATCGTACTTTCATATTAATCTAAGTTTATAGACTGCATTCTTTTAATATTAAAGTAAAGTTCATTGTTTAGGGGGTCAATCAATATATGATTTTCAAAAGATTTTGTGAGATCTTTGACCGCATCTTTAATCGATCTTTTTGCTTTGAAATTTAAAATAACGTCAATTTTTTTCGAAGATATATGATAAGACCTATTATCGTCAGACTTAGTGGTTTTCAGGCTAACATCTTTTCCAACAACGTCTCTAACAATATTTGCAAGTTCTAAGACTGTCTGGTTTTTATATCCTACATTGAATTTTTGATTGTTTATTAAATGGCTGCTAGCGTCAATTAAAGTAATGTAAGCGTCAACCATGTCATCAATATGGATATTTGGACGATACTGCCTACCTCCATAGACCGATATTTCCCTTCGGTTGTAGGCTAAGTTTGTGAAAATGTTAACGATAACATCCAACCTTTGTCTTCGGGAAACACCGCAAACAGTAGCTGGTCGAATTGTTACAGTAGTAAACCCTTCATCATTATACTTTTCTAAAACATCTTCACACATGGCTTTATATTTTGAGTACTCTGTAAGAGGTTCCAACGACATTTCTTCTGTAACTGATGGCTCTTGCTTTATTCCGTATACACTCGACGATGAAGCATATATAAATCTTTTTATTCCTAGGTCTTTGGACAATACTACTAACGGCGTAAATGCCTCGTAGTTTATACTCTTGCCGAGGTTGCTATCTAATTCAAAGCTGGGGTCATTAGAGATACAAGCTAAATGAATTAGAATATCGTGACCGGGCAAGTGTTTTTGTAAAAGCGCCTTATCTCTTATGTCTCCACGAATTAACTTTAAATTTTCGCTTTCTTCTAATAAATTTTCACCGTATATCATCAAATCTAGAACTGTTACAGAATGACCAAGACGCAAAAGTGCTTCGGTCAAAACGCATCCAACATAACCAGCTCCGCCTGTAATAAAAATCTTTTGAGAACTATTCATTATTCTTCCCTAAATATAAAAACCAATCAGTAGTTGCTTCTCTAATTTTTTCGGGAGTCCAAAGGGGAGCCTGTTCCCAGTAACTAATCCCGTCAAGTAATTTTTCTATTCCTTTCTCTATGGGAACTTTAGGATACCAGTTAAATTCTTTTTTTATTTTGGTGATATCGGCAAAAGTGCAATCTGGTTCTCCAGGACGTTTGTCAATAAAAACTTTTTCACCACCGAGCAACTCAACAATTCGGTTTACTGAGACTGTCCTGTCACTTCCAACGTTGTAGATTCCCGAAAAAATTGATGATTTCATCGCAGTAACCATTGCATTTACAACGTCAGAGACAAAGGTAAAATCTCTAGTTTGGGTCCCATCTCCGACTATTGTAAACGGGTGGTTTGCCAATTTTTGTTTTAAAAAAACCCCAAACATAGCGCCATAAGTCCCTGATGTTCTTGACCTGGGGCCGTAAACATTAAAAAGTCTTAAACTGATTGCCGACACACCAAAGACTTTGCTCCAGTGCAAAACTATCTCTTCCCCTAGTCTTTTGGTCAAAGCATAAGGATATTTTGGGTCAATTTTCTCATTCTCGTCTGTAGGATATTTTTCAGGAATCCCATAGCAGGAAGAAGACGCTGCATAAATAATTTTTGTATGCTTAAAATCTTTGATTCCGTTCAATAAATTTACTGTTCCAGCTGCGTTTGCCTGGAAATATTTCACCGGATTCTGTATAGAAGGTACAATGTCGGCTAATGCTGCTAAATGAAAAATATTCGAAAACCTCCTTATTTCACTTTGCCAAATTCCTGGTTTACTCAAGTCGCACTCGATAAATTCGATATCTTCTCTAAATTCTAATAAATTTGACGTTCTGCCTGTACTTAAATTATCAAGAACGCAAACTTCGTTACCATCCTTTAGTAAATATTCAACTAAATGACTGCCAATAAAACCAGCTCCTCCAGTCACTAAATATTTTTTTTTGTTAGGTGATGTCATGGTTTAATCTGTTGCACATACTTTGCATTATCATGTGGCAAATAATTAGTTGCAGATCCTCGCTAATTTGCATATCGTTCACTGGTGTATGGATCGAGGCTTTAGATATCTTTTTAGCATCTCCTCCATCGAATCCCAGTATTGAAAATGTGAAAAGCCCGTTATCATTTGACCATATAATAGCTTCTAAAATATTTTTTGAGTTTCCGCTCCCGCTCAATGCAATCACTAGGTCATCATGGTTAGCTAAGTTCGATAATTGTCTAACAAAAATCTGATCGTATCCCTCATCGTTGGCCAAACAGGTTATCACTGAGGTATTAGAGGGTAGGGCATTTATTCTAAGAGCCCCTCCCATTTCTTTCCTTATACCGTAAATAAAATCATTAGCGATATGCATGGCATTTGCGGCAGACCCCCCGTTTCCAAAAATAAATACTTGTTTTTTTGAAGAAAGTGCTTCCATCATCTTACTTTCGAGTGCAATAACGCTCCTGTAATCAAGATTTTTGAGGGCTAAATTTAGCTTTATTCTGTAGTTCTGGTAGCTTTCCGGGACTTCTGTCATGTTTTCAAACCTTCTTCTTTCCAATGAATGGATATTCTTGGTTAGCCTTTTTAAGAGACTCTGGTGTTCCGATATCCCTATGGTAGCAGGTGTTTTTCCATGTAAGGACTTTGCCAATGAATGTAGGCATGACGTCTTTGCTAATATCCTTCGCATCTCTTAAATTCAAAATTTCATCAATTGCTTCTCGTGAAAAAAAATATGTAGCTCCATTTGCATCACCGAAAAAAGAATCCTTTGGTTTTTCTACATATTTTGTCATCACACCATCACTATTCGTACTCAATATTCCACAAGAGGATGGACTATCCGTTTCAAATGTCATCATGGTAACAGTAGTATATTTTGGTCTAAATTCATGGCGTTGATGAAACTCATTTAAGTTAAAGTAGGAGAGGTTATCTGCGTGAGCTATAAAAATATCTTTTGTCGAGAATCTATGGCTATTTTCTATGATTGTTCCCGCAGTGCCTAGTAATTTTGGCTCATA
>PAFP01000026.1 GCA_002704185.1 Candidatus Pelagibacter sp. | reverse complement strand
AGCTTTGATATTTATAGAAGATCATCGGAAAAACCTCTATTACAAATTATTAAAATACTTAAGGGTAAAAAAGAGTTTAAATATCAAGTTAAAGATCAACACGGTAAAGTTATTAAAAATACAAATGAGTTAAAAAGTGCTGTAAGTTTTCTACAAAAAAGAAACTTAAAAATTATTAAATGAAAAAGAGAAAAAAAAAATTACCAAAAAAAAATTGTTCTTCTTGCGGTCTAGAATTTACTTGGAGAAAAAAATGGAGAAATAATTGGGAGAATGTTAGATACTGTTCTAAAAGGTGTTCGGGTAATTAAAATCTATCTTCTTTGTCCAAACAATCTTAATAACATTATGAAAAGATTTATGAAGTCTAGATATAATGTAAGGGCTCCCATAACTGCTTTTTTTCCCATGACTTCGCCACTATCAGCAGCATAATACATATGTTTGATTTTTTGTGTATCATAAGCTGTCAATCCTACAAATACTAGTACTCCAATTATTGAAATAATAAAATGCATTGCAGAAGATTTTAAAAATATATTAACAATAGAAGCAATAATAATTCCAATTAATCCCATCATTAAAAACGATCCCCAGCCTGTAAGATCTTTTTTGGTTGTGTAACCGTATAAACTCATCGCACCAAATGTTGCTGATGTAATAAAGAATACTCTGGCAATACTCGGCATTGTATATACTATAAATATAGATGATAAAGATGCTCCCATTAAACCCGCGAATATCCAAAATACAGTTTGAGCTTTTGATGCACTCATTTTATTAATTCCAAAACTCATGTAAAAAACAATTCCTAACGGTGCAAGAGCAACGACCCACATTAGAGCTGATTGATACATCGCGTTTCCTAATGGAGTTAGACCAACAATATTGCCCGATCCATCGGTAACTGCAGCATATTTAAAAATTATCAGTGCTACTATTCCCGTAAGTAAGATGCCTGAAGACATATAATTATAAACCTTCAGCATATAAGATCTTAATCCTTGATCAATTTTAGATGTCTCAACTGATGCTGTTGACTGTACTTTTCCTATTCTGTCTTTTAAGTTCATAATGATATATATGATCAAAAATAAAAAAAATTCAAGCTTAAAAAATATCAAAATACCATAAGATTTTTCAAATCAGCGTAAATTAAATCTAATGCGACATATAATATTGCAAATAAACCTAACCAAGCAATCCACTGGTGTTTGATAATAAACTCTGAAATTAATTTTGCCATTGTTGCCATTAATATAATCGAAAGTATTAAACCAAAAGCCAATATATAATAATGATCTTTTGCTGCACCGGCAACTCCTAATACGTTATCTAAACTTAAGCTAATATCTGCAACCGCAATCGTTATGACTGCACTTAATAAAGAATTTTTGCTAGATAAGATTTTTTTTGGCTCTGGTGTTATTTTTTTTACTACATCTTTATATAATTTATAAACTACCCATAATAAAATTGCTCCACCAACCAATTTTAGTCCTGTAATTTGTAGTAAAAAAACTGTCAAAAGAGCAAAAATAATTCTAAAAATTACCGCTAGACTAATTCCCCAAAACATTATTCTATTTCTTAGTGATTTTTCAAAGTTTGAAGCTAACATACCGATTATAATTGCATTATCCGCAGCCAGAACCAGGTCAATTAAAATAATTTGAGATAAAATGATTATTTGTTCGCTCATTATTTATTTTTTGTAGCTATCTGATATTAACTATCATGAAATTTGTAAAAATAATATGAATTATAAAATTTTAGGTAAATCAGGCATCAAAGTAAGCACCATCGGTCTTGGTACCATGACATGGGGTGAACAAAATTCTGAAAAGCAGGCATTCGAACAAATGGACTACGCGGAAGACGCCGGAATAAATTTTTTTGATACCGCAGAACTTTATCCGGTTCCGCCCTCTGATAAAACAAGAGGTGAAACAAGTAGAATTATCGGAAGATGGATAAAAAATAAAAAAAATCGAAATAAAATTATTATTGCTGACAAAATCGTAGGTAGATCAGGAATGAATTGGTTTAGAGAAAATTCGGAACAAACTAGATTGAATAAATCTCAAATTTCTTTTGCTCTAGATAGATCCTTGAAAGACTTGGATACTGACTACATAGATCTTTATCAACTGCACTGGCCTGATAGACCTATAAATGTTTTCTCAGGTTTGGAATATGTTCACAAAGAAACACAGGAGACTAATACAATTCTTGAAGTTATTGAAACTTTAGAGGAGTGTATAAAAAAAGGAAAGATTAGAAGTTTTGGTATTTCTAATGAAACACCCTGGGGAACATCTGAATATTTGAAGTACTCAGAGACAAAAAATTTTTCTAAACCAGTTAGCATACAAAATCCTTACAATCTTTTGAATAGAAGCTTTGAAGTTGGATTGTCAGAAATTTCTATTAGGGAAAATGTTGGTTTATTGGCTTATTCACCTTTAGCAAGCGGTACATTAAGTGGAAAATATTTAGATGGTAAACTTCCAGAAGGAAGTAGATTAAAGTTATTTGGAAATAGATATCCAAGGTACAGAACACCAAATTCTGAAAATGCAATAAAAGAGTATATTAAAATTGCAAATACTTATAACTTAAACCCCTGTCAAATGGCTATAAAATTTTGCGAAATAAAACCCTTTGTTACATCAGTCTTAATTGGTGCAACCAAAATAGATCAACTCAAAATTAATATAGATAGTGTTAACATCAAGCTCCATGATAAAATTTTGGAGGATATTAATAAAATTCAATTAATATATTCAAATCCATGTCCATAAAAAAAATTTTANTNTTAACTTTNCTTTTGTNTTTTNTNAANTTNCANTCTTNTGCGNNNATAAAAACTGAAAAAAAATTTAAAATGTGGGAAAGTCAATATATGACTAAAGACGGTAAGAAAGTTTGTTTTGCGGTCTCTATACCGACAGATATGTTACCAAAAAACTTAAGTAGAGCTGAGTCTAGAATTTTTGTAACCTTCAGACCAGGCGAAAATATAAATAATGAAATAAGTATAACGGGTGGTTATAAATATAAAAAAAAATCACAAGTGAGAGTCAATGTTGGCAACTCTAATTTTAAATTTGAAATTAAAGATAATTTTGCTTGGTTGGTCAGTTATGACGATGAAATTAGAATGATCAGAGCCATGAAAAAATCAAATAAAGCAAAGGTTATTGGTATTTCTTCTAGAGGCAATAAAACAACTGATACTTATTCTTTAATGGGTTTTACCGATGCATATAATGCAGCTAGAAAAAATTGTAGAAAATAACAATAACAATTAAGAATGAGAAAAATTAAAAAAATTGTATTAGCTTACTCTGGTGGTTTGGATACATCTGTAATTTTAAAATGGCTCCAAGAAAAATATAAAGCCGAGATTATTTGCTACACAGCAGATTTAGGTCAAGATATCGACAGAAAAAAACTTTATAAAAATGCAAAAAAACTTGGTGTTAAAGAAATAATAATTGAAGATCTTAGAGAAACTTTTGTAAAAGATTATGTATTTCCAATGTTAAGAGGTAATGCACTTTATGAAGGCGTTTACCTTCTTGGAACATCCATAGCTAGACCTTTAATTGCAAAAAGACAGATCGAAATAGCAAAAAAATTTAAAGCAGAAGCAGTTTCTCACGGTGCAACTGGGAAAGGAAATGACCAAGTAAGATTTGAACTAGGTTATTATTATTTTGGTCCAAAAATAAAAATCATTGCACCTTGGAGAGAATGGAGCATGCAATCTAGAAGTGACTTAATCAAATATGCAAAAAAAAATGGTATTTTAGTTCCTAAAGATAAAAAAGGTGAGCCACCTTTTTCAGTTGACGACAATCTATTGCACACTTCCACTGAAGGTAAAGTTCTTGAGGATCCAAGAAAAAATGTGCCTGAGTTTATTTTTCAAAGAACATGCTCACCAGAAAAAGCGCCTAATAAGCCGACAATTATAATTATAGAATATAGGAATGGAAATCCTGTTGCGTTAAATAATAAAAAGTTATCTCCTGCTAAACTACTTTCAAAATTAAATTTAATTTCAGGAAAAAATGGCATTGGAAGAGTGGATTTGGTTGAGAATAGATTTATAGGAATAAAATCAAGAGGTGTTTATGAAACTCCGGGAGGAACTGTTCTCTTATTTGCAAATAGAGCTATTCAATCAATAACACTTGATAAAAAAACAATGCATTTTAATGACGAACTTATGCCAAGATATGCTGAATTAATTTATAATGGCTTTTGGTTTTCAAAAGAAAGAATTAAAATCCAAAAAATAATAGATAAAAAGAAATCAAAGATTAATGGTAAAATTAAATTAAAATTGTACAAAGGTAATATTATAATCGTTAGTAGAGAAACAAAAAATAAAGCATATTCGATAAAAAAAGTTTCTTTTGATGAGAATAAAATGTTCTCTAGGTCTAAAGTGGAAAAATTTATCAATTACCATAAGAAACTATTATAATTTACATAAATAAGTGAGTTGTTAAAATTATGATTTCAGATATAGATGAATAATGCAGTTTCTTTTGAAAAAAGTACAATTGTCTGGTGCTTTAATAGTTTTAGTTTGTACTATTATCGGTTTTGGACTTGAGATATTTGAAATGTATAAAAACAAAGTTATCACATTACCGGATTTACTTTTATTATTTATATATCTTGAAGTTTTAGGAATGGTTACAAGTTTTTGGGGAAGTTTGAAAGTTCAACTTACCTATCCTTTATTTATAGCTCTAACAGCTTTGGCTAGACTGATCATTTTACAAAAAAAAGATGTTTCAAGCGCTTCATTGCTTTATGAAGGTGGTGCGATTCTTTTAATAGCAATAGCTATTTTATTCTTAAGATTAAGAAGGAGTAGAATTCTAAAAATTGATACTTCAAAAGACGATATATAGTTTTATTTCACCTGATTTTTATACGCCTTTAGTGTATTTTTAAGTAAGCATGCAATTGTCATTGGGCCAACACCCCCTGGAACTGGTGTAATGGCAGATACCTCGTTTTTTATATTTTCAAAATCTGCATCTCCCACTATTTTTTTAAATCCTTTTTCCTCAATCCGATTAATTCCAACATCAATAACCACCGAATTTTTGTTTACCCAATCTTTATTAATCATCTTTGGTTTTCCAACTGCCACAACGATAATATCTGCATGTTGACAAATTTTTTCAATATTTTTAGTTTTAGAATGAGCCACCGTAACGGTACAATTTTCTTTTAAAAGCAGTTGAGCCATTGGCTTTCCATTAATATTAGATCTTCCAATGATTACAACATTTTTACCAGATAGATTTTGTATTGTATCCTTAAGTAATAAATAACAACCCAATGGCGTACAAGGAATCATGGCATCATTACCTGACGATAAATTACCTACATTGACAGGATGAAAACCGTCTACATCTTTTAAAGGGTTAATTTTACTTATTATTTTCCTTTCATCAATGTGCTTTGGTAATGGTAACTGGACAAGTATTCCATGAACACTTGTATCTGAATTTAAATCCTCAATTTTGTTTATTAGATCTTTTTCATTTATGTTAACTTCGAATTTGATTACTTTAGACTTAATTCCAACCTCACTCGCTGACTTTTCTTTATTTTTAACATAAATTTTACTTGCTGTGTTGTCACCTATTAAGATTACAACTAAATAAGGTTTGATATTATTTTTTAAATTTTCAATTTCATTTTTTAAATTCTTTCTCAAATCTTTTGCAATCTTTTTTCCATCGATAATCATTTAAAAAAGTCCTGGTGCAAAAATCTCAAATATTATGTTTCTTAAAAACATCAAAAGAATTATTAAAATAACTGGTGATATATCTATGCCTGAAAATACAGGAATGAATTTTCTTATATACTGAAGTGCTGGATTTGTAAGTCTATATGAAGCTTCTAATATAGAATAAACAAATCTGTTAGATGTGTTTAGTATATTAAACGCCACTAACCATGTTAGTACGACATTAATAATAACAATCCAAATATATAAATTAACTACTGTTTCTATTAATATGAATATAGATTTCATTTATTTAGTTTTTCAACATAAATTGATTGTGAAGGGAAAGCAAAAGATGCATCTGCATCTTCAACTATTTTCTTTATGACAATCATAAATCTATCTTTTACTGCTTTCCATTCATAAAAATTCTTAGTTTTTGTGTAACAAATGATATTTATATCAATTGAGCTTCCTGCAAAGTCGTTTAATTTAACAGATACGGGAGTTTTTTCTGAAATATTAAAATCTTGATTTGTCTCAATGTAATTTTCTATTTCTTTTTTTATTTTCATTAATTGTTCAGAACTGCTTCCATACTCTAAACCAATTATCATTTCTAATCTTCTATTTGTTGTTTCTGAGTAATTAATTACTGCCTTTTCTGCAAATTGAAAATTAGGTATTGTAGCTAAAGATTTATCAAATTTTCTTACTACAGTAGATCTGAAACCTATTTTTTCAACTACACCTTCGATAATTCCATCAACAAAAATCCAATCGCCAACTTTAAACCTTTTTTCTACTAGAACTAATATTCCTGAAATTAAATTTTTAAAAAGATCTTGAGCTCCAAGCGCAACGGCTACACCAAATAATCCTAAACCAGCTATGATTGGACCTATTTTTATTCCCCAAATTTCAAGCACAGAAGCTATCCCTAAGATTAAAATTAGTATTTTAAATGCCTTGATAATCCAGTTTAAAAGGTCTTTTGAAAGTATATCTTCAATCTTTTTTACTAAAAATGAAATCGGTTCAATTATTTGATGTAATGTCCAAAATATTAATATTGTAACTAACGTTCTATTTAAACCTGCTACGAAGACAGCAGACTTGCCATCCAGATTTATATAATTACTTGCTATAAAAAAACCTAAAACTATTGGAAGAAACTTTACTGGGCTATCAAGGGATTTAACTAAAGAATTATCAAAGTTGTTACTTGTTAATGAAACATATTTTTCAAGTCTTTTTACTACAAATTTTGATACTAAACCCCTTAATATTAAAAATATAAAGAAAATTAAAAATGCAATTATAATTTCAGTAATGTTGCTACCACCAATACCTGATTGCCATACATCACTAAATAAATTTAAAAAGTTTTGTAATACTTCCATAATTATACGAATTATACTGCTACAAAGGCCTAATCAAGGCAAAATTCCTCGTCACCTATATTAAATACTCTTATATTTTGCCACTTAATTTTTTTTAAAGGGTTAAGCGCATTCTCACTTATTACTCTTAGACATATTAATTTACATTTACTAGAAAGATTATTTGTTAATATAACTTTCGCGAATGCATCTGATGATCTTTTTGAATATAAAAAAATAGTTTTAGGCTCATCATTATTTATTATTGGAATAATCTGTTTAGAAAAATTCATATTTACTGAGGAGGTATAATTAATTAGTGAAAATATATTATAACCTTCTTTTTTAAATTCTTTCTCTAATTCGTGAGAAACGTACTCTCCACGTAAATATAAAACACGATTTGTCTTATCTTCTACTGTATTAAAAAAGATATTTTTTAATGAACTATAATTTCCTCCAGCTGAAATAACACTCTTGAAACCTTTTAATTTTGCAAGCTCAGCTGTTTGTGATCCAACACAATAACATTGTAAATTTAGAAGTTCCTTTGAAAAATTTAAAAATCTTAATGCATTTGAGCTTGTTAAAACTAAATATGTGAACTTGCTATAATCAATTTTTGGAAAATTTCTTTTTTTTGATATCAATATTGGGCAATGTAAGACTTTGTCTGTTCTTGAAAACTTGGTAATTAAATTGTTATCAATTTTCTCTTTTGTAAATAGTATGTGCAAGTTTAGACTCCTTAATAATAAAATCTTTACCAGCTTGATCTAAAATTTCATCAGCAACATCGTAACCTATTTGTTTCGACTTTTCTACAATGCCTGTTTTATGTGAAGCATACCTTTTTTTACCATCAATTGATAATAGTTCTGCACGTAAAAATAATTCACCATCATCATTTATTATAGCATTTACCCCAATCGGAGTATCACATGCTCCATTAATCTTTTCTAAACATGCGCGTTCAGAAATTGATATGTACTCAGTTTCTTTATCATTTACTGATTTTAATAAATTAATAACTCTATGATTATCATCTCTGGACTGAACAACAACAGTGCCTTGGCCAGCCGCAGGTAACATATTATCTTTATCAAAAATTTCTGTAACAACTTTATGAAAACCTAATCTTTTAATACCTGCATTAGCTAAAACTAATCCATCTACCAATCCTTCTTTCAATTTTTCAATTCTTGTATCGATGTTTCCCCTAATGTTTACAATTTTTATATCACTTCTTAATCTTTGTAGTTGTGAAATTCTTCTTACGGAGCAAGTAGCTACAGTAGATCCTGATTTAAGATTTTTAAATGAACTTGCAACAGGTGATATAAAAGCATCTCTCTCGTCTTTTCTTTTTAAATATGCTCCTAAAATAAGATTATCTAATTCAAAAGTTGGTATATCTTTAAGAGAGTGAACTGCGCAATCGATATTTCCTTCTAATAATTCTTTTTCTATCTCTTTTACAAATAAACCTTTACCTCCCATTAATGATAGGTTTTCTGTTTTAAATTTATCTCCTGATGTTTTGATTACTTTAATTTCAACATCTAAGGGTTTCAAATTCTTATTTGCTAATAGTAACTTGTCTTTAAAATGTTCCGCTTGGGCTAGTGAAAGCCTGCTACCTCTCGTTCCAACTTTTAATATGTAATTAGATGACATTTATCTACTTTAAACTTATTTTTTATTGTAATAGTATTTAAATTTAAGCGACTGGAAGTCGCATTTATGAAGAAAAATTTAATTTTTTTAGGGATTGAAACCAGTTGTGATGAAACTGCTGCGTCAGTGGTTATGAGCGATAAGAACGGTAATGCAAAAATATTATCTAATATTGTATCTAGCCAAATTAATATTCATAAGCCATTTGGTGGTATTGTGCCTGACCTTGCTTCAAAAGCCCACTCCGAAAGAATTGATATAATTATTAATAAAGCAATCACAAAAAGTAAAATATCTTTTAAAGATATTGATGGAGTTGCTACAACATCAGGTCCTGGTCTTCTAGTTTGCTTAATGGTTGGCATGACCGCTGGCAAAACTATTGCTAATTTTATAAAAAAACCATTTTATGGTATTAATCATTTAGAAGGTCACGCACTAAGTGCAGGAATATCTCAAAAAATTACTTATCCTTATTTGCTGTTATTAATA
>PAFP01000025.1 GCA_002704185.1 Candidatus Pelagibacter sp. | reverse complement strand
TGAGCCTAGTTTTTTCAATTGATTAGTAATTTCATTACCTGATTTTTTTTTCCATTTCCAAACCTCTTTAATAAACTTATTTCTACCAAGTTCATTCTTATGAATATTTTTTTCTAATAATTTTTTTTCCACAACTAATTGAGTTGCAATTCCTGCATGATCTGTCCCGGGTTGCCATAAAGTTTCTACTCCTCTATTTCTATTAAATCTTACTAAAAGATCTTGAATTGAATTATTTAAAGCATGACCCATATGTAATTTTCCTGTAACATTTGGCGGTGGAATAACTATTATAAATTTTTTCTTTTTTGTATTCTTTATTGGTTTAAAACAATTTTTTTTCTCCCATAATTTATAAATTTGATTTTCTACTTTTTTATGATTATATTTTTTCATATTTAGAAGTTAAATTTTTTTTTTTTATTCTTTAAACTCAATATTAAAGGTGCAGAGGCTTCAAACAACTGTGAAATGTCAAATTGATTTAAGCCATTTAATTTAAATTTACAGAAATAAGATGGATTAAGTTTTGGGTAATAAATTCCATAAATTTCTCCATTTTGTTTTAAGTTTTTTTTTAAAAATTCCGGAACTTCATCAACTAAACCATTTATAAAAATATAATCAAATTTATATTTTAAATCGTAACTTTTAATGTCAGCATTAATTATGCTACATGTGCTTAATTTGTTTTGATTTAAATAGTGATTGCAAATAGCCGATAGTTTTTTATTAGTTTCAAACGCTAATACTTTTTTAAAAAAATGATTAAAAATAATGGAGCTATAACCCGATGCACAACCAATATCTAAAATCTCATAAGTTTTGTTTAATTTCATAAAAGTTAATATTTTAGCTAAATAAAGTGTTCTTAACATAAACCTATCCTCAAAAAAGATATTGTCATCGATATAAGCCATGTTCTTGAATTTATTAGGTAAAAAATCCTCCCTTTTTACCATGCTGAAAATTTTTATGATATTTTCATCTATTATGAAATTTGGCATTAATTGCCTATTGATCATGTGTTTTTGTTGAATATTTAAATTCATGCTATAATAAATCTTTATTAGTATATATACCTCTAATAATTAATTATTAAGTACAATATCGCATATAATGGCCACGTGGCGGAATGGTTACGCAGAGGATTGCAAATCCTTTTATCCCAGTTCAATTCTGGGCGTGGCCTCCAAGAAAAATATCTATTGTTTTATAAATTAAATTTTGTATTCTTATGATAATTCCCCGGTAGCTCAGTTGGTAGAGCAAGCGGCTGTTAACCGCTTTGTCGCTGGTTCGAGTCCGGCCCGGGGAGCCATTTCAAACAGCTTTTTTAACATCCTTATTGTTTTTAAGGACATCGTATATTTTCTCTTTTTCAGCTAAGTCAAGACCGCTAAATAACCTTAACAAAAATGTGTAATTTAAGCTCTGTGCTGTATCTTTTTGATTATGTACTTGTTGATTATGTGCTTGAAAATCCTGATAGTCTTCAAAAAAGTATTTTATAGGAACTTTTAAAAAATTAGCCAGCTGTAATAATCGAGCTGAACTTACACCATTTGTACCTTTTTCGTATTTTTGGATTTGTTGAAATAAGTTTATTAAAGAGGTTTGGAAATGGAAAAAAAAATCAGGTAATGAAATTACTAATCAATTGAAAAAACTAGGCTCATCTTGTGACTGGAGTAGAGATAGATTTACTATGGATAAAGGTTTATCAAAAGCTGTAATCAGGGTATTCGTTGATTTGTATAATAATAAATTAATTTACAAAGATTTAAAACTTTCGAATTGGGATCCTAAGCTAAGAACTGCTATTTCAGATCTAGAAGTGCTACAGAAAGAGACAAAAGGCAAGTTATATTACATAAAATATTATTTAAAAAATTCAAATAAATTTTTGGTAATAGCTACCACAAGACCAGAAACATTATTTGGTGACACAGCAGTTGCTGTTAATCCTAATGATCGTAGATATGCAGATTATATCGGTGAAGATATTAGAATACCTATAGCAAATAAATATGTTAAAGTTATTGCAGATGAGTATGCTGATCCACACCAAGGATCTGGTGTTGTTAAAATAACACCAGCACATGATTTTAACGATTACGAAGTTGGAAAAAAACATAAATTAGAAATTAAAAATATTCTGAATTTTGATGGAACTCTTAATGAAAATGTTCCACCAAATTATAAAAATATTGACAGGTTTATAGCAAGAAAAAAATTAGTAGAGGAACTTGAAACGAAAAATTTAATCGAAAAAATTGAAGATATAAACCATACCATTCCATACGGCGATCGGTCCGGTGAAATTTTAGAACCATTACTCACAAAACAGTGGTTTGTTGATGCAAAAAAATTAGCAAAAAAAGCAATTCAAAAAGTTAAAGATAAAGAAACAAATTTTTATCCCGAGAATTGGAATAAAACCTACTATCAATGGATGAAAAATATACAACCATGGTGTATTTCTAGACAACTTTGGTGGGGACACCAAATACCGGCTTGGTATACACCTGAAAATAAAATTATTGTTGCTAACAATTTTAAAGAAGCAAATAAAATAGCATTAAAAAAATACAAAAAAAAATTAAAGTTAAGACAAGATGAAGACGTACTGGATACATGGTTTTCCTCTGCATTATGGCCTTTTGCTACAATGGATTGGCCAAAAAAAAATTATGAAATTAAAAACTATTACCCCTCAAGTGTTCTTGTTACCGGATTTGATATTATATTTTTTTGGGTAGCTAGAATGATGATGATGGGTTTGTATTTTCTTAATAAAGTGCCTTTTAGAAGTGTTTATGTTCATGCCTTAGTACGGGACGAAAGGGGACAAAAAATGTCTAAATCTAAGGGTAACGTTATTGATCCATTGGAACTAATAAATTTATATGGAGCAGACTCTTTAAGATTTACGTTAATATCAATGTCCTCTCCTGGTAGAGATGTAAAATTATCCAAAGATAGAGTGAAGGGCTATAGAAATTTTGTTACTAAAATTTGGAATATATTCAATTACTGTAAAAAAAATAATGTACGCTTAAAAAGCAGAATTAAAATTAATAAAATTCAAAATCCAATTAATTCATGGATTTTAGATGAGTTGAAAACCCATAAACGGTTAGTCGAAAAATCTATTTTAAATTATAGGTTTGATGAAGCTGCAAGACATTCATATAGATTTGTTTGGGATATTTTTTGCGATTGGTATATAGAATTCACTAAAACTATTTTTGATAAAGGTGTCTCCAAGGATGTTTTAGAAACAAAAAAAGTTTTATTACTTGTTCAAAAAGAAATACTTTACTTGTTACATCCTTTTATGCCTTTTTTAACAGAAGAATTGTGGTTAAATAATAATTTTAAAAAAATATATAAAAGTTATTTAATAAATTATAATATTGATGAATTTTATACAAAGACCAATCAAATATCAATTTCCAATATAAGTTTTCTTAAGAATTTAGTTTTAGAGATTAGATCGGTAAAATCAAAACTATCTATTTCAGCATCAGGATATGTAGATTTAGGCTTAGAACAATTAGATAATAAATATAGAATGTTGATAATAAAAAATAAAAATATATTATTTAAGTTAGCAAGAGTAAGAAATTTGGTTATGAAACATGATGATAGATTTATTTCTTTGATTGTAAATAATAGGAAAATGGCTATTAAATTTGAACAAAAAATTAATTTAGATGAACAAAAGACAATTATTGAGAAAAAAATTTTAAACTTAAATGATAAAATTTTAAATTCTAACAAAAAGCTTGAAAACATAAGCTTTATAAGAAAAGCTCCGAAAGACGTTGTTGATAAAGAAAAATTATTTCACAAAAATAATTTATCGGAATTAAATAAATTAAATGATATAATGAAATCTTTAAAATGAATAACTTTGATAAAAAAAAACTACCTAGTCGTCACACAACTTTAGGGCCAGAGAGAGCTCCTCATAGATCTTTCTATTATGCTATGAATTTAAAAAAAGAGGATGTTGTTAAACCTTTTGTTGGTGTTGTTTCTACTTGGAATGAGGCTGCTCCGTGTAATATTGCACTTATGAGACAAGCTCAAAGTACAAAAAAAGGTGTATTTGAAAATGGGGGAACACCGAGGGAATTTTGCACAATTACAGTAACTGACGGTATAGCTATGGGTCATGAAGGGATGAAATCTTCATTAATCTCTAGAGAAGTAATTGCAGACTCTACTGAATTAACCGTAAGAGGCCATTGTTATGATGCATTAGTTGGTATTGCTGGGTGTGATAAATCTTTACCTGGTTTGATGATGGCAATGTGTAGATTAAACGTACCAAGTGTTTTTTTATATGGAGGATCAATACTACCAGGTAAATTTAAAGGTAAAGATGTGACTGTAGTAGATGTTTATGAGGGTGTTGGAATGCATGAAGCAGGAAAAATGACAGATGAGGAGCTAGAGGAATTAGAATTAAACGCTTGCCCAAGCGCTGGAGCATGTGGAGGACAATTTACTGCAAATACTATGGCTTGTGTTTCGGAAGCTATTGGTCTAGCATTACCATTCTCCTCTGGAACACCGGCTCCTTATTTAGAAAGAGACAAATATGCATTTGATAGCGGTATACAAGTAATGAATTTATTAAAAAATAAAATTCGACCTAGAGATATAGTTACATTGGAATCACTTAAAAATGCAGCTGTTATTGTTGCGGCCACTGGAGGATCAACAAATGCAGCATTACACTTGCCTGCAATTGCGAATGAATGTGGTATTAAATTTAATTTACTTGATGTTGCAAAAATTTTTAAAAAAACTCCTTATTTAGCAGACTTAAAACCTGGAGGAAAATATGTTGCAAAAGATATGTTTGAAGCTGGGGGTGTTCCAATGCTGTTAAAGACGTTATTAGATGGGGGGCTAATTGATGGTAATTGTTTAACTGTCACCGGTAAAACAATGAAAGAAAACTTAAAAGACATAGAATTTAATAAAAATCAGAAAGTTATGCGTAGTCATAATGATCCAATCACTAAAACAGGTGGCGTAGTTGGTTTGAAAGGTAATTTAGCAAAAGAAGGCGCTATTGTAAAAGTTGCTGGTTTAAGCAAACTTAAATTTACGGGATCAGCAAAATGTTTTGATAGCGAGGAAGAAGCTTTTTATGCTGTAAAAAATAAAAAATATAAAGAGGGTGATGTAATTGTAATTAGATATGAGGGCCCTAAAGGAGGACCAGGTATGAGAGAGATGCTTTCCACAACAGCTGCAATATATGGGCAGGGCATGGGTGAAAAAGTTGCATTAATTACTGATGGAAGATTTTCAGGTGCAACAAGAGGTTTTTGTGTTGGACATATTGGTCCTGAGGCATTTATTGGTGGTATGATAGCTTTAATTAAAGATGGTGATGAAATAGTTATTGATGCAAACAAAGGATCTATCGATTTAAAAATTAGTAAAAAAGAAATAGAAAAAAGAAAGAAAAAATGGAAACAAAAAAAGCCGAATTTTAATAGCGGAACCCTATGGAAGTATTCACAAAGTGTTGGAAGTTCTCAAAATGGAGCTGTAACTCACCCGGGCGCATCCAAAGAAAAAAAATGTTACGCTGACATATAAATGAAAATTACACCAGTTATTTTATGCGGAGGAGAGGGGACAAGGTTATGGTCGAATAAAAAAAAAATACAACCAAAACAATTTATAAATTTTGGAAGTTGGTCATTATTAGATGAAACATTCTCTAGAATTAAAGATCCTATATTTGATTATCCAATTATAAGCACAAACTATAAATATCGAAATAACATAAAAAATTATTTAAAAAAATATAAAATTAAAAGATATAAAATCTTATTAGAACCTGAAAAAAAAAATACTGCTGCCGCAATTTTAACGTCTACATTTGCGTATTTGTATAAAGATACAATTAACAATATAGATTATGAAAACTTAAATAATTCTTTACTTATTTTAAGTAGTGATCATTATTTAGAAAGCAAAGATACTTTTTTAAAACAAGTAAAGAGTAATATTAAAAAATTAAACAATGAAAATATCTTTATATTTGGTGCTAAGCCGACTAATCCTTCAAGCGAATACGGATATTTTTTAACAAATAAAAAACACGGAGTATTTAGCGTTAAAAAATTTATTGAAAAACCAACAAAAGCATTTGCAAAAAAAATAATTAAAAAAGGTGCCTACTGGAATACAGGAATGTTTTTAGTCAATCCAAAATCAATATTATTAAATTATACAAAATATTCGCCTAAAATTTTTAATTTAATTAGTTTAATTTTTTCTCAATCATCAAAATTAAAAATAAAAAAAAATATTTACTATCTAAATAAAGCTTTGTTTAAAAAAATACCATCTATTTCATTTGACTATGCTATTTTAGAATATTCAAAAAATATAAATGCCATTAAGTTAAATACTGATTGGAGCGACCTTGGTAGTTGGAAAGAAATTTTAAATATTTTCTTTAAATCAAGAAAAAAATATTTTAATAAAAAAAATACTTATTTTAGACCATGGGGTAAATTTACAAACCTTTATAAAGGTAAAAATTTTTTAATCAAAGAAATTGTTGTTAAACCTAAAAGAAAATTAAGTTTGCAAAAACATTTTTTCAGGTCAGAGCACTGGTTAATTAAAAAGGGAACAGCTCATATAATTTTAAATGACCAAAATTTAAAAAAAATAATAAATGAAACGTTATTTATCCCTAAAGGTGCTATTCATAGAGTAGAAAATAAAAGTCCTAATTCTTTAGTGATATATGAAGCTCAAATTGGTAAAGTCTTAAAAGAAACTGATATTGTGAGATACAAAGATGACTATGGTCGTGCTAAAAAGTAATTTGGATAGGAGCATGATCAGATGGTTTGATTTTTCCTCTAACATATTTATCAATTTTAATATTTTTAATATCCTCAACGAGTTTTTGAGATACCAAAAAATGATCAATTCTTAATCCTTTATTTCTATTCCAAGATCCTTGTTGGTAATCCCAAAATGTAAATTGTTCGCTTTCATTACTAAATAGTCTAAACGCATCTTTAAAACCAATATTTAATATTCTCCTAAATTCTTTTCTTATTTCTAATGTATACAAAGCATCATCAACCCAATCTTCAGGATTTTTAACATCTATTTCTTCTGGTATTACATTGAAATCACCACCAATTATTATATTCTTATTTTTTTTGTAAAGTTTCTCGATGTATTTTATAAAATTTTTTAACCATTCTAATTTGTAAGAATATTTTTCCGTATCCACAGGATTACCATTTGGTAAATATATACAAATAAGTTGTGTTGATTTATTATTTATTAATACATTAGTTGAAATAAATCTTGATTGATTATTTGGATCTTTAAAATTTTTTATATCTATTTTATCAAGTTTTTTTTTACTTATTATTGCAACACCATTATAGGATTTCTGTCCATTAACGTAACAATTATAACCTAAATTTTTAAAAAATTCCTCAGGAAACTGATCTGTCTGACATTTAATTTCTTGTAGAAAAAGAATATCTATTTTCTCTTTTTTTAGATAATTTTTAATATGATCAGTCCTTATTCTAACAGAATTTATATTCCAACTTGATATAATCACAGTGAAAATGAAATACCGCATCCACATGATGATTGTGCATTTGGATTTTGAATTTTAAAAGCTTTTTCAATTAGAGTATCTTGATAATCAAGTATTGACTGTTCTAAATATTTTAAGCTTATCTTATCTATAATTAAGTTATTTATTTTTATGTCGTCGTTATTTATTGTACTTTCAATTGTAAATACATATTTAAATCCAGAACAGCCCCCTCCCTCTATTGAAACTCGAAAAAATGAACCTTTTTTTTCTCTTTTTAAAATATTATTAATTTCATTTTGAGCTCTATCTGTTATTTGAATAGTCATAATTAAATAAATATTACAATAATAATTAATTTAAAATAATAAAATTTATGAATAAATATCTTAACAAATTAGCGACATATTCGTCTAATAATAGAAATTATTTAGGGAGAGTACATAACATTAATGCTACAAAATATCGAACTGAGTATCAAAGAGACAGGGATAGAATCATTCATTGCAATTCTTTTAGAAGGCTAAAACACAAAACTCAGGTTTTCGTTTATCACGAAGGCGATCATTTTAGGACAAGATTAACGCATTCAATTGAAGTATCTCAGATTGCCAGATCAATAGGTAGAGTTCTAGGTTTAAATGAGGATTTGTGTGAAGCACTTAGTCTAGCTCATGATTTGGGTCATACTCCATTTGGACACGCAGGAGAAAAAGCTCTTAATGAATGCATGAAGTACTCAGGAGGTTTTGATCATAATATACAAACATTAAGAATCTTAATATTTTTAGAACGTGTTTATGAAAAACATTTTGGATTAAATTTATCAATAAATACAATTGATGGTTTAGTAAAACATAATGGTATATTTTATACAAAGAAATATTTAGAAAAATTGTTACCAGAAATAAAAAAATATAAAATTAATTATGAGAAATCTGGGTCATTGGAAGCACAAATAAGCTCAATATCAGATGATATAGCCTATAATTGTCACGATATTGATGACGGTCTTAGAGCTAAATTATTTAATTTAGAAGACTTAGAAACAATTTTTACTTTTAAAAAATTTATAAAAAAAACTAAAATTAAAAATGTGAATGCATACGGAATTAATAGAAAATTAATTAATTTTTTAGTAACTGACCTAATAGAAAATACTCAATTAAATATAAAAAGATATAAAATAAAAAAAATTAAAGACGTCTATTCTTTAAAAAATAATATTGTTGATTTTTCTTTTGAAACAAAAGATTTACTAAAAGACCTTAAGCAATTTTTAAATAAAAATATGTATAAACATGAATTTGTAAATAATTGGAATATTAAATCAAAAAAAATGATTAGTACGATATTTAATTACTATCTAATTAATTATGATAAAATTAAAGAAAAACATTCCTCTGTGTCAAAAGAAAGAAATATATGCGATTTTATTGCTGGAATGACTGACAAGTACGCAATCAACATTTATGAAAAAATAATTTAATGAATATATATAATTATTACAAGAGCTGTTTTTTAAAAACGTTAAACGCAGAAGGTTTCGAATTTCTAAACTTAGAAGATAAGTTTTTAGTTGAAAAACCAAAAAAAGAGAATTATGGCGATATAACTTTTAACGCCGCTTTAATATTGTCCAGTAAACTAAAATCTGATCCAATGGAAATAGCTTTTAATTTTAAAAAAATACTCAAAAAAAAATTTCAAGAATTTGAAGAAATTGAAATATATAAACCTGGATTTATTAATTTTTTTTTTTAATAAAAATTTTTGGTTTTCTTTTTTAAAGAATATAAACAAAGAGTACGGTATACCAAATATAAACGCTCAAAATATTTTAATAGAGTTTGTCTCTGCAAATCCCACAGGTCCATTGCATGTTGGTCATTGTAGAGGCGCAGTCTTTGGTGATGTTCTATCTAATCTATTTATTTATGCAGGTAATAAAGTAACAAAAGAATACTACGTAAATGATTATGGTAATCAAATTGATATTTTTGTTGAGTCTGTTTATAAAAGAATTATTGAAATAATTAATCATGACCCATTTCCAATTAATTCAAATTTATATCCTGGGCAATATATTATAGATATTGCCCAAAATATAATTCGTAAAAAAAAAATAAATAATTTTGATAATTATCAGTCAATAAAAAAAGATCTTTCAGATTTATCTATTAAAGAAGCAATGATATTAATCAAGCAAGGATTAAAATCAATTGGAATTACACATGATTGCTTTGTTTACGAAACGGAAATTGTTAAAAAAGACCTGATTAATAAAGCAATAAATAAATTATCAAAAAATAATTATATATATGAAGGCTATTTACCCAAACCAAAATCTGTAAATGATAAAGATTGGGTAAAAAGAAAGCAATTATTATTTAAGTCAACATTGTTTGGTGACGATGAGGACAGAGCATTAAAAAAATTTGATGGAACATGGACATATTTCGCAAACGATATAGCTTATCATGATTATAAAATCGAAAGAAAATATGATAAGTATATAAATATCTTAGGTGCAGATCATGCGGGATATTTAAAAAGAATTTCGAGTAGTGTAGATGCATTACAAAAAAATGTAAAATTCAAGTGTAAAGTTACACAACTTGTAAAACTTTTTAAATCTGGAAAACCTTATAAAATGTCAAAAAGAGCTGGAGACTTCATAGAATTGAAAGATCTAGTATCAGCTGTTGGTAAGGATGCTGTAAGATTTATGATGGTATATAGAAATACTGATAGTCAATTAGATTTTGATTTTGATTTAGTCACAGATAAATCAAAAGATAATCCAGTTTTTTATGTGCAATATGCAACAGCAAGAATCAACTCTTTATTTCGAAAGCTAAAATTGAATATAAATGATGAGATCCAGAATGTAGATTTAACTTTAATAAAAGATAAACATGAAATTAATATTATTAAAAAAATATCTGAGTGGCCCCA
The DNA here is from genome assembly GCA_002704185.1 of Candidatus Pelagibacter sp. Lineage (GTDB taxonomy): Bacteria > Pseudomonadota > Alphaproteobacteria > Pelagibacterales > Pelagibacteraceae. The sequence continues at coordinate 6,799 of PAFP01000025.1, read as the reverse complement.
TGTAATTGATCTATCGACTAAAAATTTAGAACCACATCGCATACCTTATTATTTATACGAGCTTTCTTCTTATTTCCATACTTATTGGAACATGGGTAAAAATGATGACTCATTTAAAATTATTGAAAACGATAATAAAGAATTAGCCAATGCAAGAATTTATTTAATTAAGAAAATATATTCTATTTTAGAAAAAGGACTAAATATTTTAAATGTAGCTGTCCTAAAAGAAATGTGATGAATTATTTTAAAATCATTAATGTATTTTTCTTTACAGCTTTCTTTCTCTTGTCGCTTAGATTCTATTTATCTGACGATTTTGACAAAAGCAAGGAAGCATCCAGGATAAATTACTTAAATTATTTAAAAAAATATTCTAATGATATGGTAATTATAAATAATAAAAGTTTTAAAAATAATATTAAAAAATTTGAATTGTTAGAAGAAAAAGATAAAAAATTTTGGAAATTGCTTAAATGAATACTAGCGGAATTTTTGGTATAAAATCACATTTTTTATCAGAAAATGAAGTATTTTTTATTAAAACCCACAAACCATATGGCATAATAATATTCGAAAGAAATATTGTTAGCTTAAATCAGATAAAACAGCTTATCAAACATATAAAATCTCTTGTTAAATATAATATCAAAATCATAGTTGATCATGAAGGAGGTTCTATAAATCGATTTAATAAGATATTTTCCCAAAAAAAATATAGTGCAGAATATTTTGGAAAGATATATAAAAAAAATACTAAAATTTTTTTAAAAGAAATAAATTATTTTTTAAACTTTAATATTAACTTATTTAATTACCTTGGTGTTAACATAGTAGCTTACCCAGTTTTAGACATTTTGTATCAAAAAACGCATCAAATAATAAGATCGAGATCTTTCTCTAATAACAAGGAAGATATAGTTGATATTTCAAAATTAATTATCTCAACTTATCAAAATAACCAAATATCCTGTATTAGCAAACACGTACCGGGCCACGGTTTAGCAACAAAAGATAGCCATTTAGATTTACCAAAAGTTAGTGAGAGTAAACAATTTTTGTTAGAAAATGATTTTCATACTTTTAAAAATTTAAAATCGGATTATATAATGACTGCGCATATAATATATAATAGCATTGATTATCATTGCGCAACTTACTCAAAATATATAATCAATAATATTATTAGAAAAAAATTAAACTTTAAAGGCAAAATTATTACCGATGATATTTGTATGAAAGGTTTAAAGGGATCTTTGAGAAAAAAATCTACTCAACCTTTAATTGCAGGATGTAATTTAATATTACATTGCAATGGAAATATAGATGAAATGTTTTGTGTTGCTGATTACATTAATAGTGTAAAATAATAAATGATGATTTTCCATTATTATTAATATGTTAAATGAACAAGAAATAAATAATAAAAATTTTAAATTAAACATAGATAATTACGAAGGACCTTTAGAATTATTATTAGATTTGGCTAAGTCACAAAAAGTTGACCTGATGAAAATCTCTATAGTTCAACTGGCTGACAGCTATATTAAAGCTATTGATGATATAAAAAAAAATTTAGAATTAGCAGCTGATTTTTTAGTTATGGCGTCGTGGCTAGCTTATTTAAAATCAAGGCTGTTATTGCCAGACGATTATGAAGATGATTTTTCTGCATTAGAAATGGCAGAAAAGCTAAAACTTCAGTTAAGAAAATTAGAAATGATTAGATTATTATCTGGGCAATTGATGAATAAACAACAGATAGGTATAGATATCTTTTTTAGAGGTCATAGTGGAGCTATCAAAAACAAATACAAACCAAAATATACATTGACTTTATATGAGTTGATAAAATCTTATGCAGATTTTAAAAGAAAACAAAATTTTTCTAAAATTGAAATAGCAAAGCTTCCTGTATACACTATGGAAAGTGCTATAAAAAAAATTACAGAAATGTTTAATGAAATTAAAAATTGGTGCAATCTAAGCAAGACAATACCTAAACTATATAAAAATAACAAAAAACTTCATAAAACTGGATTGTCAGGCTCACTAGTTGCTAGTTTAGAGCTTGTCAGAGAAGGAGAGTTATTGATTAAACAAAAAAAAATATATGAGCAGATATTTATAAAAAAGAAATAATTTAATGTCTAAATCAGAAAAAAAACTTTTAGAGGCAATATTATTTGCATCAAAAGAACCCCTTGATATAAAAACAATAAAATCAAAACTTAAAAGAGGGTCAGATGCTTTAAAAATCCTTTATAATATACAATTAGAATATAAGGACAGAGGAATAAACCTTGTTTGCATAGCAGAGAAATGGTCCTTTAGAACACCTAGTGACTTATCAGAAAAATTAAAAAAAGAAATGTATGTAGAAAAGAAATTATCTAAAGCTGCAATTGAAACCTTAGCTATTATTGCATATCATCAACCTATCACTAGATCTGAAATTGAAGAGATAAGAGGAGTTTCTTTTAGCACAGGTACTTTAGAAGTTTTATTTGAGTTAGGATGGGTAAAGCCTCAGGGTAGAAAAAATGTACCAGGCAAACCTTTGATGTATGCTACCACAGATACCTTTTTGAGTCACTTTAATATTAATTCATTAGAAGATTTACCAAATACTGAAGAATTATTAGCAGCAGGTTTAATAGATAATCGTGTTGATAGTTCAATTTTTGGGACTGTTAAATTCACAGAAAATGACAATGCTCAAATTGAAGATAAAGAATACGGTAACGTAGATGACATGATAAAAGATACTTTAGAAAAAAACGAATAGTTCTTGAAATATTCAAAAATTAACATATAAATTAACTATGAGTATTGGTTTTTGGCAAATAGCAATTGTAGTTGCTTTGGTTGTGTTACTATTCGGGAGAGGGAAAATTTCTGAGTTAATGGGTGATGTAGCTAAAGGTATCAAAAGCTTTAAAAAAGGCATGTCTGATGAGTCATCAGATACAAAAAATATATCCAAAGACGATAACAACAAATCTGAGAGCTAGTAATGCCACAAATTGGGTGGTCAGAATTACTAGTTATAATTATCCTTGCAATTTTAATAATTGGTCCAAAAGATTTTCCAATTGTAGTTAAGAAAGTTGGATCTTACGTAAAAAAAATCAAATCCTACGTAACTGAAATTCAAGATGATATTGATAATGTCACGGATTTAGATTCTGAAGAAAAAAATAAAAAAAATAAAAATTCTTGATGGTTGAAAAACAGGCAACTATAGGAGATCACTTAATTGAGTTAAGATCAAGATTATTAAAATGTATAATTTTTTTATTTTTTACTTTTGTAGTTTGCTACTTTTTTGCAGATTCTATTTATAATTTTTTGGTTAAACCGTATGCCGATGCTGTAAAAGGGGACAGTCTGAATAGAAGATTAATATTTACAGCTTTGCATGAGACATTTCTAACTTATTTAAAATTATCTTTTTTTTCAGCTTTTTTTATTTCATGTCCATTAATTTTAATTCAAATTTGGAAATTTATAGCTCCTGGATTATATAAAAATGAAAAACTAACACTTTTTCCGTTTATGGTTGCTACTCCAGTATTGTTTTTATTAGGAGGGATGCTTGTTTATTATTTAATTATGCCATTAGCAATAGATTTTTTTTTATCATTTGAGAAATTAGCAACTCAAGACTCTTTACCAATTCAGTTAGAAGCAAAAGTAAATGAATATTTATCATTAATTACAAGGCTAATACTTGCTTTTGGTTTGAGCTTTCAATTACCAGTATTATTAACTTTGTTAGCAAAGGTTGGGCTTATTGATTCTAATTATTTAAAAAAAAGAAGAAAATACATAATCATTATAATTTTTAGTTTAGCAGCAGTATTAACACCACCAGACCCAATTACACAAATAGGGTTAGCTTTGCCATTACTCTTATTGTATGAAATATCTATCTTTACTGTTAAAATTGTTGAGAAAAAATGATTCTTAATAAATTTATAAGAGAAAATATTGAATTAGTAAAATCTGCTTTAAAAGATAGACAAATTAAGGATTATGATAAAATAATCGACGAGTTGCTTCTAACTGATAAGCAATATAGGTCTAATCTTGAATTTCTAGAAAGCTTAAAAAATAAAAGAAATTTAATTTCTAAAGAATTGTCTACAATAGATAAAAAATCAAATAATTTTAAAATTAAATCAAAGGAGGTGTTGAATTTAAAAGAAGAAATAAAAACTTTAGAAGAAGATTTAGTTAAATTAAAAGAAAGAAACAACAATTTGATTTTATTGTTACCTAATATACCAGATAGTACAGTTCCAATTGGGAAAAATGAAAATTCAAATAAAGAAATTAAAAAAGCAGGAGTTATAAAAAAATTTAATTTTATTGCAAAGTCTCACGATGATATTGGTTTAAGTTTAGGGGGTATTGATTTCGAAACAGCAGCAAAGATCTCAGGTGCAAGATTTGTTATTTTAAAAAAATCATTTGCATTACTTGAAAGAGCACTAATTAATTTTATGATTGACACTCACACAAATGAAAATGGTTATACCGAGTATTCAGTACCAGTTATCGTAAATTCAGAATCAATGTATAATACTGGACAGTTGCCAAAATTTAAAAGTGAACAATATACGTTAGAAGATGATTTATGGTTAATACCAACAAGCGAAGTACCATTAACAAATATTTTTGCTAATGTAGTTCTTAATTATGATAATCTTCCACTAAGATTAGTTAGTTGCACTAACTGTTTTAGAAAAGAGGCTGGTGCTGCCGGAAAAGATACTAAAGGAATTATTAGACAACATCAGTTTTCAAAAGTAGAATTGGTATCTATCATACAACCAGAAAAAAGATTTCAAGAACTAGAAAGACTAGTATCTTGTGCCGAAAAAATTTTAACGAAACTTGAATTACCTTTTAGATTAATGTCTTTATCAACAGGAGACCTAGGATTTAGTGCTGAAAAAACTTATGACATTGAAGTGTGGCTTCCCTCTCAAAATAAATATAGAGAAATTTCTAGTTGCTCTAGTTGCGGGACATTTCAATCTGCTAGAATGAAAGCAAGATACAAAGATATCAATGGAAAAAACGAATTAGTAGCAACTCTTAATGGATCAGGTTTAGCTGTTGGCAGAACAATTGTTGCAATACTAGAAAATTACCAAAATTCTGATGGATCGGTAACTATACCAAACATCTTGAAACCATACATGAAAGGCAAAGAAAAATTATTATAATAACTGGCGGAGAGGGTGGGATTCGAACCCACGAATGAGTTGCCTCATTGCTGGTTTTCAAGACCAGTGCTTTCAACCGCTCAGCCACCTCTCCGATGGACAATTAGGCCTTTATAGATAAAAAATAACAAATTACAATAAATGACTTTTTTTTTCGATTATGTTATCCAAAATAATGAAAATTATTAAAATATTTTTTTTTATTTTTATAATCATATTAAATAATAACAGTATAGCAGATGAAAAATTTGATAGATGGCTGTTTGAATATAAGAAATATGCTGAAGAAAATGGTGTATCCAAAAAGACCATTAATATAGCTTTTAAAGACGTCAAATTCTTAAAAAGAATTATTTCCTATGATAGAAAACAACCTGAATTTATAGAAAAAACCAATATTTACATAAACAAAAGGGTAACTAAAAAAAAAATTAATTCCGCAAAAAAATTACTACGTGAAAATAAAAAACTATTAAACAAAGTTGAGCTAGAATTTAAAATTCCTAGAGAATACCTAGTAGCATTATGGGGTGTAGAAACACATTTTGGAAAACACAAAGGTAAAGTTGACATTATATCTGCTCTAGCCACATTATCTTATGACAAAAGAAGATCTCAATTTTTTTCTAACGAATTATTAATAATATTAAAATTATTAGATAAAAAAATTGTAAAAATAGAGTCATTAGTTGGCTCATGGGCAGGAGCACACGGTAATTTTCAATTTATGCCTTCATCAATTCAAAATTATGCTTTAGACTACGATTTGGATAAAAAGATTGATTTGTATCTCTCACTTGATGACTCATTTGCTTCAGCCGCCAATTATTTAAACAAAATAGGATGGGATAAAAATCCATGGGGTTTTAAAGTTAGCGTAAAAAAGGAATTAAATAAAAAATATATTTCAACAGATGCAAGAAAATTAAAGAAAAGAATAACTATAAAACGGTGGAAAAAACTAGGTGTTATAATGCCTGAAAATAAAAGTATTGATTCAAATTTAAAAGGGATTTTAATTAGGCCAGACGGTAATTCGGGTGATTTCTATTTAGTGTTTAACAATTACGAAAAACTATTACACTGGAATAGATCTTTAAGATTTGCAATTACAATAGGTATATTTTCAGATTACTTAAAAAATGTATAAAATACTAATATTAATTTTTTTTTTTTTATAAATTCATGTACCTTAAATCAGAATGTTTACGAAATTAAAGGGTTTGTTAAAATTAATAATGAAAAACAAATATCGGTTAGAAATATAAAAAAAAATAAACTTATAAAAATTATAAATATTTCAAATTCAATGTCAATAAAGGTTAAAACTAATTCTGAAAATAAATTAATACCCAATAGAATTGGAAATTTAAATACGGATATTATAAATAAATTAAAAATTTCAAAAGAATTTCCCTTAGTCATTATAGAAGAGGCTGTAATCAATAAAAATTTTATAGCTAAAAAATCAAAAATATATAATGAAGAAAAAAATGTAGCGAATCAGGTTTCAAGTGAAAAGATTACTTTTGAAAAATTAAATAATAAAAAATCAAATAAAT
>PAFP01000024.1 GCA_002704185.1 Candidatus Pelagibacter sp. | reverse complement strand
CTTAACTGACTATCTTCTAACGGGAGGTGCTATGTTAACCTGGTGGGTGATGCCAATTATGTTGATGGTAGGTTTTCTTACTCCTTGGCCCTATAATTATTGGCGACTAAAAAAATTTGGCATTGCATGTCATTAATTTAAATTTAATGACCAGGAAAGTTTATTAAGCTAAAAGATTTATAGTCTTTTTTTTTTAATTTTTTATTACCAGGTAAATCAAATAAATTAATTAAAAAAATATATCCAGCTACACTTCCTTTGCATTTTTCTATTAGTTTTGCTGCAGCTAATGCTGTACCGCCAGTTGCAATTAAGTCATCTATAATTAATACTTTATCATTTTTTTTGATTGATCGTTTATGTACTTCAATTGTTGCTCTACCATATTCAAGTGTAAATTTTTGAGAAACTCTTTTGTCTGGAAGTTTATTTTTTTTTCTAAGTAAGATTAAAGGTTTTTTTTCTAAAAAGGCAAGAACGGATGCAAAAACAAAACCTCTTGACTCAATTGCTGCAAGCTTATTATGAGGTAATTTTTTTGCAATTTTATACATTCTTTTTATAGTTGTATTAAAAGCTCTCTTATTTTCTAATAGAGATGTTATATCTCTAAAAAGGATACCTTTTTTAGGATAATCCGGAATTGATTTAATTGTTTTTTCTAATTTCATTATAATAATAATTAATATAATTAAGGTAATTAGTCATGAGTAAATTAGGAATAATTGGAGGAAGTGGATTATATAATATTGAAGGTTTATCCAAGGAAAAATGGATAAAAATCAAAACACCTTGGGGCAATCCATCAGATCAAATTTTAGAGGCAAAATTTGCTAATCAAAGTTTTTGTTTTATACCGAGACATGGTAGAGGACACTTTATACCCCCGTCTAATATTAACTTTCGAGCAAACATTGATGCTCTTAAGCAAAGAGGTGTAACTGACATTGTCTCAATATCAGCCGTAGGATCTCTTAGAGAAACGTTAGAACCAGGTAAATTTGTCATAGTTGATCAATTTATCGATAGAACTTTCGCAAGAAAAAAGACTTTTTTTGATGATGAAATTGTTGCTCATGTATCAATGGCGCATCCAACTTCTAAATCTCTAATGGATGCATGCGAGGCATCCATCGTCAAATGCAAAATACCTTATCAAAGAGGAGGAACATATATAGCTATGGAAGGTCCGCAATTTTCCTCATTAGCTGAGTCACAATTATATAGATCATGGAAAGCTGATGTTATAGGCATGACAAATATGCCTGAAGCAAAATTAGCTAGGGAAGCAGAAATTAGATACGCATCAATATCAATGGTAACAGATTATGATTGTTGGCATCCAAATCATGAAAATGTTGATGTCCAACAAGTTATTAAAGTTCTTCTGGAAAATGCGGCAAAAGCAAAAAAAATGATCAAAGATATTATAGAAAACTATCAGAATTATATTGATATTTCAGACCCAGCTATTAATTGTCTGGATGTAGCAATAATAACAGATCCAAAGAAAAGAACAAAAAAAACAATAAATAAATTAGCAACAATTGCGGGTAGAGTTCTAAAAAAATGAAAATTGCAGGTCAGAATTATAGAACTATATGGTTTGACCCTGATAAAAAAAAAGTCAAAATAATTGATCAAACCAAGCTGCCTTTTAATTTTGAAATTATTTCTTTAGACAATTTTGCCGATGGCTTTAATGCAATCAAAGAAATGAAAGTAAGAGGAGCGCCATTAATTGGAGCTACTGCTGCCTATAGTTTATATTTAGCATCCAAAGAAAAAGAAGATATAAACTATTTGAGAAAAAAATCTGAAGAAATAAAAAAAGCCAGACCTACTGCAGTAAATTTATCTTGGGCTGTAAATAGAATTTTAAATAAAATAGATAAACAAAATATAACAGAATCAATATTAGAAGAATGTATCAAGATATGCAATGAAGACACAAAGATTTGCGAAAAAATTGGAGAATATGGTTTGCAAATACTTAGAAATATAAAAAAAAAAACAGATTAATATTCTTACGCATTGTAATGCTGGCTGGTTAGCAACAATAGATTGGGGCACAGCAACTGCGCCAATATATAAAGCGAGGGACGAGGGTATTAATGTTAACATTTGGGTAGATGAGACAAGACCCAGAAATCAAGGTTCATCTTTAACGTCATACGAGTTATTACATGAAAAAATAAATCATAAAGTTATTGCAGATAATACAGGAGGTTTGCTAATGCAAAGAGGACAAGTAGACTTGTGCATTGTTGGAACGGATAGAGTAAGCAAAAATGGAGATGTTGCTAATAAAATTGGGACTTACTTAAAAGCTTTAGCTGCAAAAGATAATAATATTCCATTTTACGTAGCGTTACCAAGCACAACTTATGATCCGAGCTTAGAAAATGGAAAACTCATTCCAATTGAAGAAAGGTCGGATGATGAGTTAAAACAAGTTATTGGTATTGATAATGCAAATAATATTCATAAAGTAAACATTTATCCAAAAAACACAAAAGGCCTTAATTTAGGCTTTGATATTACTCCAGCAAATTTAGTCAGTGGATTTATAACTGAAAAAGGAGTCTTTAAGCCTAAAGATCTAAAAAAAATATTAGAATGAATTCATTAAAAATAAAAAAAGATATTATAAAATATGCAAAATTATTTAATACAACAAACCTATCACCTCTTAGATCGGGTAATATTTCAGTTAGATATAAAAATGGATTTTTTATTACTCCGACTGGTAAAAAATATCATCAACTAAAATCTGGCGATATCGTTTTTGTTACATTAAAAGGATCTCATAAAAAAGAACATCTTCCATCATCAGAGTGGAGATTTCATAGAGATATATACAAGGAAAAGAAAGACTCTGGATCAATTGTTCATTGTCACTCTCATAATGCCTTAATATTATCATGTTTAAGAAAAAAAATTCCACCTTTTCACTACATGGTTGCAGTAGCAGGTGGCGAAGACATCAAGTGCGCAAAGTACCAAACTTTTGGTACCTCTAAATTATCAAAAAATATTATCAAATCATTAAAAGATCGCAAAGCTTGTTTAATAGAGAACCATGGTCAAGTAGCGTTCGACATAAATTTATCAACAGCTTTTGAATTAGCACAAGAGGTTGAGTATCTCGCGAGACAGTATATAGATTGTCTAAGAGTTGGAAAACCTAAACTTTTATCGTATAATTTTATGAAAAAAGTTTTAAAAAAGGTTAAAAATTATAAAAAGGGAGATGCCTAAATGGTTAAAGTTGGAGATCACATAACTTTAGATTTTTTAGGAGTAAAAGAAGATTACACGCCTGAATTTTACGAGAAAATAATAAATAAAATTGCAAAAGCCGCTAAAGTAGGAATTATTAACATATCTAAATATGAGTTTTCACCTCAGGGATTAACCATGGTAGCTTTGTTGAAAGAAAGTCATATGAGCTTTCATACCTTTCCTGAACACGGTATCATTAGTTTTGATTTTTTTACGTGTGGAATGATTAATCCTGATGTTTCGCTTAACATTCTTAAAAAAGAAATAAAACACTCTAGTGTTGTAAAAAAAGAATTCTCAAGAGATACAATCCATCATTACCACGATATTTATAGCTCTGATGGATATAAAAAATCATATGTGGTTGAAAAAATAATCAAAGATTTTAAATCAAAAATGGGCCAACATATTGAAATTTTGAAACTTAAAGAATTTGGTAATGCTTTGTTTATTGATAAGGAAATACAAGTTGCTGAAAAAGATGAGAAGTTATATTCATCAACATTTGTCAAATCTAGTTTAAAACTTTCAAGCAAAAAAAATTCGGCAGCAATTATTGGAGGAGGTGATGGCGGGGTAGCTAGAGAGTGTATTAATAATAACTTTAATTATATAGATTGGTTTGAATTAGACCAAGAAGTTGTTGAAGCATGTCAAATGTATTTACCTACCGTATTCAAAAATGTTAACAAAAGCAATAAAGTTAATTGCATTTGGGGAGACGCATTTAAAAATATTAAAAAGTGTGAAAATGAAAAATATGATCATTTATTTATTGATTTAAATGATGATCAATATTGTATTAATCTTGCTGAAAAAAATATTACTGAGATTAAAAGAATAGTGAAATCCAATGGTGTTATAACTGCACAAGTTGGATCTAAAAATAAAAAGCCTAGACAAGTTGATAGTTGGTTAAAAACATTTGATAAAGCATGTGGTAACTACGAAATAAATGAAATTTTTATTCCAAGTTTTGATTGTAGTTGGAATTTTATAAGCTCAATAAATAGGTAGTTTTGAAATTTAAAGCAGCTTGCATTCAACTGTGTTCATCAAATAATGTTGATGATAACTTATCTAAAATTTTAAATTTTTCTAAACAAGCCGTTGAAAACAATTCAGAGTTCATAATGACACCTGAAAATTGTTCGTTATTTTCATTAGATAAAGATGAGTTATTAAACAAAACTGAAGATTATAAAAATAATAAATTTATATTTTCAATCTGTGATTTTGTTAAAAAAAATAAAGTCTGGTTTTTAATAGGAGGTATGCCAGTCAAAGATAAAGAAAATAAATTATTTAATAGATCTATTCTAATAGATAAAAATGGAAAAATTGTAAATTTTTACGATAAAATACATATGTTTGATGTAAAATTACCTAATGGAGAGGTCTATGAAGAGTCAAAAAAATTTGAACCTGGTAAAGCAATTAAAACGCACAATTTACCCTGGGGAAAATTAGGTTTGACAATATGCTATGATCTTCGATTTCCATTAATGTACAGAAAACTCACAAAAGATGGCGCAATCTTTATTTCTGTACCGTCCGCATTTACTAAAAATACAGGCGAAAGACATTGGCATATTTTATTAAGAGCGAGAGCAATTGAAAACATATGTTATATTTTTGCACCAGCTCAAACTGGTAGACACCCAAATGAAAGACAAACTTATGGTCATTCACTTATCGTGTCACCTGATGGAGAAATTTTGTCAGAAAAAAAATCTGGTGAAGGAATTATTATTGCCGATATCGACACTGATCATATCAGCAAATTGAGATCTCAAATACCAAGTCTGGAAAAAGATTAATATTTTTTATAACTTTTGACTTCGACGATATCAGAGTTTGTTAGTTGATTTATTTTTTGTTTCAAAAAGGCTCTTTTATCATTTGTAAGATACACTTTTCTTGCTAATTCTATAAATTTTTTATCAAAATTATTTTCTAACTCACAATTTCTTATATCATCTTCAACATCCCATAATGTGCGGTTTATTACGTTTAAATCTTTTTTTAATGAGATTAGACTTGCATTTTGATCAGAAGAGAAATTTAAAGTTAAAAGTGTTTTATTTAGACTTTTTAATTCATGATTTACGAGTTTTAATTTAGTTGAATCTTTAATTTTTTCTACTTTAATCTCTAATATTGTAATTTTATCTATTAATTCGCCTATCGAAATTGAAGCTAAAATTTTATTAGTAGAATTCATAACTTGCTGATATTTAATATATTTTAATATGTCAAATATTCTAATTATTAAGCATGGATCTTTAGGCGATATAGTACAAATTTCAGGAGTTTTGAAAGATATTAGAGAACATCATCTATCGGATAAAATATACCTCATGACAACTCAGAAATTTTCTAATTTGTTTAATCAATGTCCTTATATAAACGACATTATTATTGATAAAAGAAAATCAAAAATCAACATTTTTTATTATTTAAAGTTATTTAATAAATTGAACAAAATTAGTTTTGTAAAAGTTTATGATTTACAAAATTCATTAAGAACTTTTTATTACCAAAAATTCATAAAATCATCATGGTCCTCTACAAGAAATATACTTAAGGGAGATGAAATAAAACGTGATTTTGATAGAGATGGAGTTTTAGAAAGATTTAAAATACAGCTAAATAGATCAGGTATAAAAGAATGTAATTATACATTATCACCAGATTTTAGTTGGGCCATTAGTAAAGATTTTAAATATAAATTCAAAAACTATATTTTTATTGCGCCATTTTCATCTCCGAAACTTAAAAATAAACGTTGGCCGTATTTTAAACAGCTAATAGAAATGATAAAAAAAGGATTTCCAGAAATTAATCTAGTAACCGCGCCTGGAAACAAAGAGGAAATAAAATTGGGAAAAGATTTAGGTTTAGAATTAATTTTAAATAATAATAAACCAACTAATATACAACAACTTGCTAGTATTATTAAAAATTCTGTATTTGTAATATCAAATGATACTGGACCTGCTCACATAGCTGCACATTTAAGTTGTCATGGTTTGGTAATATTTGGTGGTCACACTACTCCAAAAAAGGTAAGCATAGAAAGAACAAATTTTAGATCTTTAAGCAAAGTCAATCTTAATGAATTGAAAGCTAATGAAGTTTACGAGGAAATTTCATCAGCAATCAATGTTATTTTAAAAAAATAACTTAAAAAAACCGATGCCAAAAAGTGGAACTTGTAAACCAAAGTTTGTCAATATTGCTTTGTCTTTAAATAAATATCCGGCAATTGTCCACACGCAAACCCCAAAACCATGAAATAAAATATTTAATGGATAAATATTTAAATTAGTTAATAAAATCCCCAACAAAACAAAAAAAGTTCCGATCCACTTTAGATTTTTTACTATCATTTTTACCTCTCTTTAGATTAATTTAATTAGTTTTTTTATTTGATTTTCCCATGAAAAATCTTTTGAAAAATTTTCTGCATGTTTACCCATCTCAACATAGTCTTTATTTTTCAACATTCTTAATAAAGCCTTATATATTTCGCTTTGTTGAGATCCATCGCATAATAATCCTGATTTTCCATTCTGTATTATGTCAGAGGCACCACCTTGTATGCCACCGATAGATGGAACTCCAAATTTTGCAGCTTCCAAAAAGACAATTCCAAATCCCTCTACAGAACGACCATCTTGTACAGATGGCATTACAAATATATTCGAAGATTTTAAAAGAGCATTTTTGTAACTTTGAGAAGTGTTTCGTATAAATTCTACTGAGTCATTTAATTTTAAATTATGAACTATCTCATTTAAATTTTTATATTCCTCCCCGTCACCTATAATTATGTATTTTAATTTATCATAATTTGATTTTAGATTTTTTATAGATAATAAAACTTTATCTATTGACTTCCTTGGTTCTAATCTTGAAATTGTAATAATTACTGGAAAAAAATCTTTTAAATTTTTTTTAGCCATTTCTAAATCTTTATTTTCAATATCATTTTTAAACTCAATTCCAGGATTAATTACATGGATTTTGTTTGGTGAAATATTTTTTTCTATAGCCAGATTTTTTGTAAAATTTGAATTTGCTATAATTTTAAATGATTTATCCAAAGATTTAATCATTCGTGTATGGATATGAGTGCCAATATTGTGGTTAATTTCTTTTCCGTGAATAAAGCAGAGTATCTTATTTTTATTACAAAAATTTATTGGTAATTTTTCAATACTTTTCCAATGGTCTGAAATAATTGCCCTCAGATCATTTTTTGATGAAATAAAGTTTTGGATTTGGGTAGCTTTTCTATATTTAGCTAAGAATTTTATTCCTTTAATTCTCTCTACTGAGAAGCCTAATGACTTATCAAAATTATCAGAATTTTTAAAATCATCAGCATATACTTTTACTGGACCGTGTCTAACAAGAGCTTTAGCAACTCCAAGCATTAAAAACTGCATTCCACCCACATCTGGTGGAAAGTTTCTTGTTGTGATTAAAAACATTTTATTTCCATTTTATGTTACAACCCATACTTGGAAATTGTAAATTTGGACCAGAACCTGTCTCAGATATTTGTTTCATTGCAAACAGCAATTCATTAGGTTTATTAGGTACTGGTTTCAACTCTTTCATTTCTCGAAGTCTACCTCGATATTGTAGCTCATCTTTACTATTGTATCCGAAGAAATCAGGCGTACACACAGCACCAAATTTTTTTGCAATTTCTTGATTTTCATCAATAAGATAGGGAAAATTAAATAAATTATCTTTAGCAAAAACCTTCATATTATCAAAACTATCTTCTTTATATTTTGCAGTATCATTAGACATGATTGCTATAGTCGAAATACCATTTTTTCTTAATTCATTAGAAGTTTCTACTATTTCTGAAATTACAGCTCTAACATATGGACAATGATTACAAATAAAAATTACTAAGGTACCTTTGGGTCCTTTGATATTGGATAATCTAATGTTTTCATTTTCNGTAGATTTCAAAGAAAAATTTATGATTTTATCTCCAAAATTACATACTGGTGTTTTAGTTAAAGACATTTTAAAAAAATTTTATATAATTAATCTATATATTAAATGACAATTTATCAATTGGGTAATAAAAAAATCCAAAGACATGAAAATACTTGGATAGCACATAATGCAATAATCATTGGAGATGTTACTTTAAAAGAGAATTCTAGTATTTGGTTTGGAGCAGTTTTAAGAGGTGATATTGAAAATATTGAAGTTGGTTCAGGATCAAATATTCAAGATAATTGTGTTTTACATACGGACGCCAGTTTTCCTCTCAACATAGGTAAAGGCGTAACAGTTGGACATTTAGCTATGCTTCATGGATGCTCAATAGGTGATGACAGTTTAATTGGAATAGGTGCAACAATACTTAATGGATCTAAAATAGGAAAAAATTGCATAATCGGAGCAAATTCATTGATAGCTGAAAATAAAAATATTCCTGATAGATCTCTTGTTGTGGGTTCACCAGGTAAAGTTATTAGACAAGTCACAGATACAGATATTGTTGCTATAAAGGAAAATGCACTTAGATATGTTAATAACTGGAAAAATTTTGAAAAAAATTTAGAAAATAATTAAATTTGATTATTATTTTATGGTGTTATCCATTGAGAAGAAATATTATTATTATCTGTTACAGATATTTTAGCTCTTCTATGACCTTGGGATGCTAAATATAACCACTCAAATTTATTGATTTTAGTATCGATGACACAAAAATTATTATAACCAATTTCAGTATTATTAATCTCTGGATTTTTACCTTCAAGCTCTTTTGATAATCCAGAAGTTGGTTCTCTTGATATCGTGCCAGGTGGATTAGAAGCTAAATAACATTTTCTACTTATAACTTGAGTCTTCACCCAAGCTTTTTTGGCAATTTCATTGTTGTAATTTATCAAAGCTGTTCCTTTTATTCGAACCTGAATTTTTCTTTTTTTATTATAAAATACAAAACAAATATTATTATTTATTTTTAATATTCTAATTTTATCTGAACGATAATCAGTATGAAATCTTATAGTATTTATATCTTTAAATGCTCCACGCAATACTACAATTCTTCCGTCAGAAAATTTACCATCATTTAGTATAACAGTAGGCAATCTAAATTCTTCACTTCTATCAACAACTCCTCTTGATAAAAGGTTCCAAATCTCATCATAAATTAGATCCTTATTATTGTAGAAATTAGGTGTTTGCTTGTTCACAATTATTTTTTGGGTAGTAGGGTTATTAAACTTGATGTATCAAACCTATTGCCACCACTTTCTTGTATTTGTTCATAAAATTTATCAACAATTTCTGTAACAGGTAATTTTGATCCATTAGATAATGCTTCTTCTAAAGCGATTGCTAAATCTTTTCTCATCCAGTCAACAGCAAAACCAAAACTAAATTTGTTATCAAGCATTGTATTAAATCTATTTTCCATTTGCCAAGATTGTGCAGCGCCTTTAGAAATAACCTCGATAACATCTTTTACATTTAAACCTGCATTTTGACCAAACCTCAATCCTTCAGACAAACCTTGCACAAGTCCTGCTATACAAATTTGGTTAACCATTTTTGCAAGCTGTCCATTACCAGA
The DNA here is from genome assembly GCA_002704185.1 of Candidatus Pelagibacter sp. GTDB lineage: Bacteria > Pseudomonadota > Alphaproteobacteria > Pelagibacterales > Pelagibacteraceae. The sequence continues at coordinate 3,838 of PAFP01000024.1, read as the reverse complement.
TGCACCAAGTAATTTCATTTTTTTACTATAACAATTTATTATTGGTTGAGCTTTTATAAAATCTTTTTCTTCACCGCCAATCATAACAGTTAATGCACCATTCTCAGCTCCTGCTTGGCCACCTGAAACAGGCGCATCTAAGAAACCAAAATTTTTTTCCTTAGCAATATTAAATAGTTCTCTCGCTACTTTTGCCGAAGCTGTTGTATTATCAATATAAACTGCTCCTGATTTTATATTGTGAAAAGACCCATTTGTTCCAATAGTCACTTCACGTAAATCATTATCATTACCAACACAAGAAAATATGAATTCACCATCATTAACACACTCTTTTGGTGTATCTGCGAGTTTACCTTTAAATTCTTTTGTCCATTTTTCGGCTTTAGATTTAGTTCTATTATAAACAGTTACTTCATGACCTGCTTTTGCTATATATCCTGCCATAGGATATCCCATGACACCTAATCCGATAAATGATACTTTTGACATTATAAACTCCTTTTTTTAAATGATTAATTATAGTTTTATTAGACTAAATTTTAAATACTTATTCTTTGGTTTCATACTAACATTCTGTTCAAGTTTTGGACAAACGTTTTTTATAGGGATGTTTAATCCCTATTTAAGAGAAGAAATAAATTTAACTAATATTGAATTTGGAACAATTTACTCATCTGCTACTCTTTTAAGTAGTTTAGTATTAGTTTGGATTGGAAAAAAAATAGATGAGGTTTCTTTACAAAAATTTACTTTATTTGTGAGTATTTCACTTGCATGCACAACCTTATTTTTTGGATTAATAAATTCTTTAATAACATTATTTTTTGGCTTTTTTTTATTGAGATTATTTGGTCAAGGATTGATGTGCCATATATCAAGCACGTCTATGGCTAAATTTTTTAATTTAAACAGAGGTAAAGCGCTTGGATTTTCATGGCTTGGTTTATCATTAGGCGAGGGCTTGTTACCAGGATTTATTATATTCTTATTAAGTACGTTTTACTGGAAAAGTATTTGGATAGGGATTTCCATATTTTTATTTTTTATAATAGTTCCTTTATTATTATATCTAATAAAAACAGAAAGAAAGTCTAATACGATTTTTAAAGAAGAAAAAATAAAAAAAATAAAAAATTGGAAAAGGATCGAGGTAATTAAGGATAGTAAATTTTACTTTTTATTGCCCGCAATATTGGCACCACCATTTCTAATCACCGGTATATTCCTTAATCAATCATATATATTTGAAAGCAAAGATTGGAATATTTTATATTTAGCCAAAGGATTTACATTTTATGCTATTTTTAGTGTTATCTCACTAGGCGTATTTGGTTCTTTGATAGACAAATTTAGTGCGAGAAGAATACTTCCATTTTATTTAATGCCAATGATTTTATCTTTTTTGATTGTGATATATTCAGATTTTATTTTATCACCGATCTTTTTTATGATTTTACTGTCAATTTCAAATGGTGCCTCCAATGTACTAATAACTTCAACCTGGTCTGAAATTTACGGCACAAAGTATCTTGGCTCGATAAGAGCTTTAACTGTTAGTTTAATGGTTTTTTCCACTGCATTGGCACCAATAATATTTGGATATTTAATAGATATAGGTCTTTCAGCGCCAAGTATTTTTAAATTAATGCTGATTTATGTGGTTTTATCTATCCTTATATTTTTGATTAAATATAAATCTATAAAACCAATTTTAATTACTTGAAATTTAATTATTAAATCTCTATAAGCTCCGATATGGCAAGAGTAACTGTAGAAGATTGTTTAGAACAAGTAGACAACCAGTACGATTTAGTAATATTAGCAAAAGAAAGAACACTTCAGCTAAGTGCTGGCGACAAACCTTTGGTACCTGAAGATAATGACAAAAAAACTGTAATTTCACTTAGAGAAATTGGAGATAAACTAATAGAAAGAGAAGCTTTAGAAGACGCTACAATTGATAGAGCAAGGGATCATCCGGAGGATGCAATTGAAAAAGAGGATTTTGATGCTCCCGAAGGCGATGCATTCGATGAGATTTATAAAGGAGAAATTTCAAAATCTGGTCAACCTATATTACCATCTAAAAGGTCAAGAAAAGTTCCACAAACATCTAGTTCTAACAATGAACAGTTATCTGAAGACGAAGAGGATAACGAAGTTGAAGAAAATTTATCTGAAAACGTTGAGCAAATTAAAGATTAGCTAAATTCATCTAAAATCTTTTTTCGGTGCTGATCTAAATCTGGAATTTCACCTCTAGTATCTGGATCTTTATAGGGAGACATTTTAATAGGATTGCCGGCCATTTTAAAAGTTCCAATTTTATTATGATTTGCAGATACAACCATATTCCTCTCCTTTATTTGAGGGCTTTCGACAGCATCTTTAATGTTATTGATCGGACCACAAGGAATTTTACTTTCTTCAAAGATTTTACACCAATCAATAGTTGATTTATGTGCTAATTTTAATTCTAAGATTTTTTTTAATTCATCAATATTTTTACTTCTACAACCATTTGTTTTAAATTTTTCATTTTCATAAATATTAATTTTCAAAACTTTACACATATTTTCAAATAGTTTGTCATTTCCAGCAGCAATAATAATGTAGCTATCTTTGGTCTTAAATGCTTCAAATGGAGCAATAGATGGATGCCTAGAACCTAAAGGACCAGGTATTTCTCCTTTAGATAAATATCTCGCAATTGCATTTTCTAAAATTGCTATCTGGCAATCCAGCATAGAAATATCTATATGCATACCTTTACCTGTCTTATTTCTATCATACAGAGCAGCATTTATAGCAATAGATGTAAATAAACCTGCCGTAATATCACCAATCGATGTTCCAACTCGTGTTGGTTCTGAATTTGGATGTCCAGTAACACTCATTAACCCACCCATGCCTTGTACAACCATATCGTAGGCAGGCAATGATTTAAAAGGACCTGTTTGGCCAAAACCTGAAGCTGAAGCATAAATTAATTTTGGATATTTCTTGCTAGTATCTTTATAACCAAAACCCCATCTTTCTAAAGTTCCTGGTTTAAAATTTTCAACTAAAATATCAGCCTTACTTAAAATTTTTTCAAAAATTTTCTTATCATCTTCATTTTTTAAATTTAAAGCTATACTTTCTTTTCCTCTATTAAGTGACATAAAATATGCTGATTGATCTTTAATAAAAGGTCCAAAACTTCTAGAGTCATCTCCAACTTCAGGTGCCTCAACCTTTATTACTCTTGCTCCTAGATCAGATAGTACCATTGTACAGTATGGACCCACTAAAACTCTAGTAAGATCTAGTACTAATAATCCGTTTAATGGGCCATTTTTATTCATTATATATAGAGTTGAATTTAATACCAAAATATAGTTCAATAACCAACAAACAATTTAACTAATAAAGAGGGGATAGAAATGAATATAAAAAAAACATTCATTTATGCACTTACTACAATCTTTTTATTTACTGGAATAGGTGAGTCTATTGCTAAGACTTTAAAAGCTAGTCACCAATGGCCAGGAACAAAAAGAGCAGATGGTAAGTTTGATGTACGTCATGAAATGGTTCAAATCATTGCTGATGAGATCAAAAAAGCAAATGTTGGAATAGATATAAGAATCTACCCAGCAAAATCACTTTACAAACCTAAAGAGCAGTGGAAACCTATGACAACTGGACAGCTAGATATTTCAGCTTTCCCATTGGCATATGCTGCAAAATTTCACCCGGAATTTGATATTACCTTAATGCCTGGAATGGTTAAAAACCATAAGCATGCGTTAAGAGTTAATAAATCTCCAATGATGGATGAAATTAGAAAAAT
>PAFP01000023.1 GCA_002704185.1 Candidatus Pelagibacter sp. | reverse complement strand
TATAAAATCTTTAGAAAATTTTTTGAGAAATGTTAAATGATTGATACTAAAATAATAAACTTGGTTTTAAATTCAAAATATAATCAATTATCAAATAACTATAAATTTGAATCAATAAAAAAAAATAAGATTTGTGGAGATATCATAAATATTAGAGTTAGTTTGAATAAAAAAAAAAGTCTTACATATGAAGCTAAAAGCTGTTTTTTTACTAAGGCATCAGCCGAGATACTATCTAAAAATATTTCAAAATATGATTTTCAAAAACTTAATGAATTAAAAAAAGATATAATATTATTTTTTGAAAAGAAAGATTTTAAGATCACTAAAAACTTGAAGCCGTTTAAAATTATCTTAAATAAAAAAAATAAAGTTAGAAAAGAATGCATATTATTACCAATATTAGCAACTATTGAGGCGTTAAATGATAGTAGATAAAATTAAGAGTATGGGTGAAGAAATCTCAACTTTGGATAATGAAAATAAGCTACAATATTTAATTGATTTAGCAAAAGACGTTAACGATTTAGATGATCAATACAAAATAGATAATAACAAAATTTTTGGATGTGCATCAAATTTATGGGTAGTAGCTGAGAAAAAAAATGGGAAAATTTTCTATAAACATGATGCTGATGCTTTTATAACAAAAGGAACAGCAAAGCTTGTCATAGATATTTTGAATGGAGAAGAAATAAAGAATGTTGCTCAACTGAAAAAAGAAGATTTTAAATCTTTAGGAATAATGGAACTATTAACGGCACAAAGACAAAACGGTTTAGGAAATTTACTAGAACGGCTAATTAAACTTGCAAGTTAATATGTTGGTGAAGTAAGTTCATATATTCTACTGATTGTTCTTTTAAAAACATTATTTAAATTTGTTGCAGAATTAAAATTTTCAATTTTGACACTACAACTAATTAAAAGTTTTATTTTATGCTCATATAAGATATCAATAAGCGTAATAAAGCGTTGTTGCTGATTTAAGATTTCATTTGAAAAATTTGGCACATTGTCAATTACAATAAATTTACAAATTTTGGCGAGTTCTATATAATCTTCAGCACCAATATTTTTATTACATAATTCATTAAAATCGAATCTTGCGACGCCATCATAAAAATTTCTCAACTCAAGTTTTCTTCCTTTTATAATTAAACTTTTGTCAATTTTTTTTCTTGTTTTTGTGATTTTATGAAATAACTGATTTATTTTAAAATTATTTGTTAAGTTATTAGGTGAGAAAAACCTGTTTATTTGTGATATGTCTTTTTTCCTAAAGTCGAAATTTCCAGATAATTCAAATATATTTAGATTTTGTTTTAATATACTTATAAACGGCAAAAATTGTTCTCTTTGTAAACCATCTTCATACAGTTTGTCTGGTTCAATATTACTTGTAATTAATACCATTATTTCATTTTTAAAAACATTTTCAAAAAGTTTGCTAAGTATCATTGCATCAACGATATTGGTAACTTGAAATTCATCCAAATAAATTAATTTATATTGTTTTTTTAATTCCTCAGCATATTTTTTTAGTAAATTTTGGTTAGTCTGATTTTTTTCTTGATTACTATGTAGAAATTTATGAACTTCAATCATGAATTCATTAAAATGATATTTTTTTTTATTAAATTTTAAATATTCAAAATATAAATTTACAATCATAGTTTTGCCAACACCTACATCACCATACATATAAAAACCAAATTTTTGTGGGTTTTTTAATAACCATTTCAGCCACGAGCTATGATTATTAATTTGTTTAGTGAATTTCGACAGTTTAATAACAAGTTCTTGCTGATAAGAACTTTTTTCTAAATTGTGATTTAAACAATGATTTTTAAATACATTTGTAAAGCTTTTTATATTCATGAGATTTGATTTTATGTTATATCATTTTAATCAATATTATGAAAAATTTAAGAATACATATTGTTGCAGATAATACACCAAAAGCAATCTTTTCAAAAAAGAAGTTATCTAAAATCTATAAAAATAATCCTTTAAATAAATGCGATGTAATAATCGTAATTGGTGGTGATGGTTTCATGTTGCATAGTCTTAAAAAGCTACAGCAAATTAACAAACCCTTTTACGGATTAAATTCTGGAAATCGAGGATTTTTAATGAATAAAATGTCAACGCAAAATTTAATTAATAAGATTTCTAAATCTAATGAGATAAAATTATACCCTTTGGAAATGACCGTTAAAACATCTAGTAAAAAATTAAAAAAATTCATAGCAATTAATGAAGTATCTATATTTAGACAAAGTAGACAAACTGCAAAATTAAANATTACTATTAACAAAGTTGTAAAGTTAAAGAATTTGATAGGAGATGGAGTGCTAATAGCAACTCCAGCAGGTAGTACAGCCTATAATTTATCAGCTAAAGGCCCAGTGCTAAGTTTAGATAGTAACAATTTAGCTATCACTCCAATAAGTCCCTTTGTTCCAAGAGGTTGGCATGGTAGTAAGATTAAAAATAAGTCGATAATCAAAATCGAAAATCTTGATGTAAAAAAAAGGCCTGTAAGTGCTGTCGCTGATAATACAGAAGTAAGAAACGCGAGTATAATTAAAATTAGAATAAAAAAAAATAGTGTTTTTAAAGTGCTTTATAATAAAAAATTTGGTTTAAAAGAAAAAAACTTAGCTGAACAGTTTAAATTTTAAATGATTCACCGCAGCCACATCTTTCTATTTCATTAGGATTTTTGAAAACGAAGGAACTTGAAAATTTGTCAGTTTTATAGTCCATGACTGTTCCCATAAGATAAATTAATGCTTTTTGATCTATAAAAATTTTTACACCATCATTCTCAACAATTTCATCATTATCATTTAAAGAACTCACATAAGACATGTCATATGTTAAACCTGCACATCCCCCAGATTTGACAGTAATTCTTAATCCAATTTTATCCAAATTATTTTTATCAGATAAAATTTCTTTAATTTTTACCGAAGCACTTTTAGATATATTTAAAACATTTGATGTCATTTATTATAAATTGAGTTGTAATCTTGCTGCTTCAGACATTTTTGTTTTATCCCAAGGTGGTTCCCAAACAACTTTTACAATTACCTCATCTAAATCCTCAACTCCCTCAACAGCTTTTTTTACTTGATTAGGCAAAATTTCAGCTACGGGACAATGTGGGCTTGTAAGTGTCATATCTAACGATGCTTTTTTTCCATCTACTTTAACATCATATATTAAACCTAGTTCATAAATATCAACTGGTATTTCAGGATCATAGACTGTCTTTAGTTTTTCGACAATCTTATCAATTAATTTACTTTTATTTTCATCCATATTTTATGTCAATATTATATTTTTTTTTTTATTAAGTGCTGAATCCAAAGTCAACCAAGATAATGTAGCACATTTTCTACGCATTGGAAAATTACTTATTGACTCAAAAGATCTGATTAAATCGAAATGTTCGTTATTTAAATATTTTATTTCCTGAAATACTTGTTTGCTTTCTATCATTTTATTAAATTTTTGAATTAATTCATATGATTGTTCAATGGTTTTCCCTTTTAAAATCTGAGTCAAAACTGATGCAGAAGCTATAGATATCGCGCATCCATCACCTAAAAAAGAAATTTCATGAATTTTCTTATCTTTAATATTAGCAAACATTTCAACATTGTCGCCACATAAAGGATTATTACCTTTGGAAGTGTGCGTACAATTTAAAATTTTATTTTTATTAAAAGGTGATTGACTATTTTTTAATATAATTTCTTTATATAATTCAATATTACTCATTTTTTAAAAATCGATTGGCACTTTTCAATCCCTTTCAAAAGAATATTGATATCATTTTCATCGTTATAAACACCAAAAGATACTCTTACTGAAGAATTTAAATTTAATTTATCGTGTAAAATTTGACAACAATGGTGTCCTCCTCTAACAGCAATGCCTTCAGAGTCAAATATTGTTGAAACATCATGAGAATGTATGTCTTTAATATTGAAAGAAAATACACCTCCACGATTAGTAGGATCTCCAACCAATTCAATAGTGTCAATGCTTTTTAGTTCTTTCAAAGCTTTAGTCGTCAAATCAGTCTCATGTTCAATTATATTTTTTTTTCCTATAGAATTGATAAATTCTATAGATTTATTTAATGCAATTATTTCAGCTGTAGGCATTGTTCCAGCTTCAAACTTCCATGCACCCTTGGCATAGTCAACATTATCTTTTGAAACATTGTCAATCATGCCTCCACCTCCAATATAAGGTTCAAAAACATCTATCCACTTGTATTTAATATTTAAAATACCAACTCCAGTTGGGCCATACATTTTATGTCCCGAGAATGCATAAAAATCACAATCTAAATCTTTTAGATTTAAATCTAAATGTGCTGCTCCCTGAGTACCATCAACACAAACAGGTATTTGACGTTTTTTTGCAATTTCAACTACTTTTTTGATATCTACAATAGTTCCTGTGACATTTGACATGTGTGTTAAACTAATAATTTTAGTTCTATCAGTAATTAACTTCTCTATTTCATGTAATTTCAAATTTCCTTTTTCGTCAATTGGAATAAATTTTATTATTGCTCCTTTTTTCTTCCTTAAAAAATGCCAAGGAACATAATTTGCGTGATGCTCAAGTTCGGTGGATATAATTTCATCTCCCTCGTTAATAAATTTTGTACCAAAACAATTTGCAACAAGATTTAAAGACTCTGTAGAATTTTTTGTAAATATTATTTCACTTTGGTCAGATGCATTTATAAATTTTTTTAATTCTTTCCTTGTGCTTTCGTATTGCTCTGAAGCATTAGCAGCTAGTGTATAAATTCCTCTTCCAACATTCGCAAAATCTTCGCTATAAAATTTACTTAGCGAGTCTATAACGGTTTGGGGTTTTTGAGAGGAATTGGCACTATCCAAATATACTAATTTTTTTCCATTTACTTTTTTTTTAAATATAGGAAAACTGTTTTTAATATCTTTAATATTCATTAGATAAAGCTAGTTTATTTAGAAATATTTCCTGAAAGGTTTTATCAGTAATTTTACTAATTGACTCTGCAAGAAAACCTTCGATCATCATTTTTTTTGCATCTTTCTCGTTAATACCTCGAGATCTTAAATAAAAAAGCGACTCTTCATCAACACTACCAGATGAAGAACCATGGCTACACTTTACGTCATCCGCATAGATTTCTAATTCAGGTTTTGCAGTAAATTTAGATAAATCTGAAAGTAGAAGAGCTCTTGATAATTGATATCCATCAGTTTTTTGTGCTACGGAATCCACGAATATTTTACCTTGAAATACACAACTTGATTTATCGTGCAAGGCTGATTTCAAAAATTGAGAGCTTTTCGTGTTAGGCTTATTATGGTTAATTATCCATTTTGATTCATGATTATAATTTTGATTTAAATTTTCGAGATTTATAAGAGATACAAAAGAATTACTACCATTTAAATTAGCATATATTTCGTCTCTGCAAGAAAATGTGTCTTGGATGTAATTAAAATATTCAAATTTAGCGTGCTCACTTATGTTAATATTATAAAAGTTATATAAAGAAGAATTTTTATTATGTTCGTGTGACAGATATTTTTTCAATACCGCTTTATTCTTAACATCTATATTAGTAACGTTGTTACAAAAATATTTTTTATCACTCAAAAAAATATTATTAAAATATATAACTAATTCTGAATTTTCATTAAGAATAAAACTATTTTTAATATTAATAAACGAAAATGGCGACAAATTTTCCGTAAAATAGTTATAGATAATTATAGGTTTTTTTACTTTTAGGTTTTCACTAACCTCTAATTGAAATCCGTCACGAGCAAATGCATTATTTAAATAAGTAAGTGAGTTGTTATTTTCAATTTTTTTAAAATTTTTTAATTCAGATAACTTTATACCCTCTTGATTTAATTCAGCATCATATAACGCTCCGTCAACAAGAAAAATTTTATCGTGATTAAGATCTAATAAACTTTTTTTAAAATTTATCTTTTGTCTTTTATTGGTAATTTTTAAATCAGAAAACTCATTAATATCATTAACTAAAGAAGAATATTTCCAATTTTCAGATTTATTATTTGGGATTCCGATATTTTTAAATTTTTTGAATTCTTCTTTTCTTTCATTTACATCTTTTAACTCATTGTTATTAACTAAATTGGCAAAACATTTTTCAATTTCTGAGGTAATTTGGCTCATTAATTCAAATATTTTCCGTACCCATCATTTTCGAGCTCTAAGGCTAATTTCCAATCACCGCTTTCAACAATTTTTCCATTCGATAATACATGAACAAAATCAGGTTTAATGTAATTTAATAGTCGTTGATAATGCGTAATAATTAAAAAAGATCTCTCTGAATTTCTTAGCGCGTTCACACCATTTGAAACTATTTTTAATGCATCAATATCCAACCCTGAATCAGTTTCATCCATTATTACAAATTCTGGTTCAATTAATGCCATTTGTAAAATTTCATTTCTCTTTTTTTCTCCACCCGAAAAGCCTACATTAAGTGGTCGAGACAACATCTCTTGATTGATTTTTAAACTTTTAGATTTTTCTTTAACTAATTTTAAAAAATCTATTGCATTAAGTTCTTTTTGATTTTTTGATTTCCTTATTGAATTCAAAGAAGTTCTTAAAAAATTATTTGTAAATACACCTGGAATTTCTATGGGATATTGAAAAGCTAAAAATATGCCAGATTGTGCACGTTCTTCAGTATTTAATTCTAATAAATTTTTATTTTTGAATAAAATTTCCCCTGTTACGTCATAGCCTTCTTTGCCGGAAAGCGCATAAGATAATGTACTTTTTCCAGAACCATTTGGGCCCATTATAGCGTGAACTTCTCCTTTGTTAATTTTTAAATTCAAACCAGTTAGGATTTTTTTTTCTTCAACTGAAGTTTTTAAATTTTTAATTTCTATCATTATCCAACGCTGCCTTCTAAGCTAATTCCTACTAACTTTTGAGCTTCTACAGCGAACTCCATAGGTAATTGTTGCAATACTTCTTTGCAAAAACCATTTACAATCAAACTTACAGACTCTTCCTGGTTAAGTCCTCTTTGTCTACAGTAAAACAATTGATCGTCACTAATTTTTGATGTTGTTGCCTCATGCTCAACATCAGATGAAGAGTTTTTATTTTCAATATACGGAATAGTGTGTGCGCCACATTTGTTTCCTACCAATAATGAGTCACACTGAGTAAAATTTTTTGCGCCTTTGGCTTTTGGATGAATACTTACCAGTCCTCTATAAGTATTATCGGCATTACCAGCAGATATACCTTTTGATATAATTTTACTTTTTGTATTTTTTCCTAGGTGTATCATTTTAGTTCCTGTGTCAGCTTTTTGAAAATTATTTGTTATTGCAACTGAATAAAATTCACCCATAGAATTATCACCTTGTAATATGCAACTTGGGTATTTCCATGTAATTGCACTACCTGTTTCAACTTGAGTCCAAGAAATTTTAGAGTTTTTTCCTTTACATAGCCCGCGCTTTGTTACAAAGTTGTAGATACCGCCTTTCCCATCTTTATCTCCAGGATACCAGTTCTGAACTGTTGAGTATTTTATCTCAGCATCATCTAATGCTATTAATTCAACATTCGCAGCGTGCAACTGATTTTCGTCTCTCATTGGGGCAGTGCACCCTTCTAAATAACTAACATAACTTCCTTTGTCGGCAATTATTAAAGTTCTTTCAAATTGTCCTGTGTTGGATGCATTAATTCTAAAATATGTAGATAGTTCCATTGGGCATCTTACGCCTGGTGGAATATAAACAAATGAACCATCAGTAAAAACTGCAGAATTCAAAGTCGCAAAATAATGATCTGTTATAGGTATAACAGAGCCTAGGTATTTTTTTACTAATTCAGGATGTTCTTTAATTGCTTCGGATATTGAACAAAATATTACTCCAATTTTTTTAAGTTGATCTTTAAAAGTTGTAGCAACTGACACTGAATCAAATACTGCATCCACTGCAACGCCTGATAATCTTTTTTGTTCCTCTAAAGGAATTCCAAGTTTATCATATGTTTTTTTGATCTCAGGATCTATGTCATCAAGTGACTTTGGTTGATCTTTTAAACTTTTTGGAGCTGAATAATAATACAAGTCCTGATAATCTATTTTCGGGTACTTTGGCTTTTGCCAATCAGGCTCTTTAATTTTTTGAAGACGCTCAAAAGCTTTTAGTCTCCATTTTAACATCCACTCAGGCTCTTTTTTTTGGTCTGATATAAATTTTATAGTTTTTTCATTTAAACCTTTTGGTACTTTTATAGTCTCTATATCAGTCACAAAACCATGACTATATTCAGACTTTTCTTGGTATTTTTTAATTAGTTCTTCGCTTTTACTCATTTTATTTACCTATAGAATTAAATTTATTTAATTAACTTTATAATACTGTGATATAAGCACATTTCAAATTTAATCAATATTACCTTATGAAGCACGCGAATTCTGAAGTATTTATCAATGGTCCAGATGGTAAATTAGAGGCTAAATACATACAAAGTAAGAAAGACAACGCACCTATAGCTTTAATTCTACATCCGCATCCAGAATATGGGGGAACGATGAACAACAAAGTAGTTTATAACTCATACCACACATTCTTAAAAAATGGTTTCTCAGTTTGCAGATTTAACTTTAGAGGTGTTGGAAGAAGTGAAGGTAAGTTTGAAAATGGTCTTGGTGAGTTAGCTGATGCAGCGGCTGCACTAGATTTTGTGCAAAGAAACAATCCTAATTCAAACGAAAGTTGGGTAATTGGTTTTTCATTTGGTGCTTTAATATGCATGCAATTATTAATGAGAAGACCAGAAATTTTTCGTTTTATTGCAATTTCTCCTCAGCCAAATATATTTGATTTTAATTTTTTAGCACCCTGTCCAACTTCAGGATTAGTAGTTTATGGAAATAATGACCAATTAGTTCCAAAAGAGTCTATTGAACAATTAAAAATCAAGTTAGTTAATCAAAAAAATATTACTGTAGAATTTAACGAATTAGATAATGCTAACCATTCTTTTTCTAATAAAGATGATGAGTTCAACGATACTTTAAACAAGTATATTAAAAAAGAATCTAGACTATTTTAATAATCTATACAATCACCTCCTGTAGATGGGCTTTTGACACCTGTGGTCTCAGGAAAAGATATATTTTTTTTTAAAAATGATCTTACAGATAAAAAAGCAAAAGCTTGGGATTCTATAAAATCACCATCTAAATTTATTTTATCTATACTTGTAGCTATTCTACCTAACAATTTCATAAGAGTTACATTTTTTCTACCTCCGCCACAAATTAAAATATTACGTAATTCGTTTTGTTTGCAAAAATCTAAAATTAATTGAGCTGATATAAAAACCAGTGTTTTTAATCCATTATATTTACTCAATCCTCTAAATTCACTTAAAGAAAAGTCATTTGTATCATAAGATGAATTTGTATTGTTTAAAAATTCAAACCTTTCTAAAAAATTATTTGCAAGTATGCTATCAACTTTCCCTTGTGATGATAAAATTCCGTTTTTGTCATAGTTCTCATTAAAAAATATTTTCGCCCATTGATCCATTAAACAATTTCCAGGCCCTAAATCAGTAGAAAAATATTTTTTTTCTTTTTTATAAGTACAATTCGATATTCCACCAATGTTTAAAATTCCGTCATATTTTAAATTTTGATCTAAAATTTTAAAATGATAAATTGAAGCTAAGGGAGCTCCTTGACCGCCGTTTTGAAGGTCATTAGAACGAAAATTATAAATAATTTTTTTTTTTAATACATTTTGAATAATCTTAGGATTACTTAATTGATATGAAATCTTATTTTTTACAGAATGAAAAATTGTAAAACCATGTATACCAAAAATATCATAATTGATATTATAATTTCTCACAAAATCTAAACAAAAATTTGAAGCTAAATTGCTAAATTCTAACTCTAAATTTATAAAATCTTTTTGTTTTTTTTTAGTGTTTAAATCATTAATATTTTTTATTAACGATTTCATAGTTTTTAATTTATCTATGAATTTATTATCAAATTTATAAAATTTATTAAATTTAGTTTTTATTTGATGCACTCCATCTGTCTCTATAAATGAAAAATCAATACCATCGCATGACGATCCACACATTGCTCCAATACTCTTATAATTTTTAAGCATAATAAATGGTTTAAATATTATTAATAATTGTATATTAAATTAAATAATTAAAATGCAAAATAATTTATTTTCTAAATTTAATGATAGGGGCTATATTTTTCAATGTACTAATACAGAAAATGTTGAAGCTCTTTTAAATAACACAAAAATTAAATTTTATATTGGATTTGATTGTACTGCTAAATCTTTGCATGTGGGAAGTTTAGTACAAATCATGTGCTTAAGGCTTTTGCAAAATCACGGTCATACACCGGTAGTTTTGCTCGGCGGTGGAACGACATTAATTGGAGACCCGTCAGGAAAAGATGAAAGTAGAAAGATATTATCTGAAAAAGAAATAAATAAAAATATACAAAATATAAAAAAAGTATTTCTAAAATTCCTGAAATCATCTGGTAAAAATAAAGTTATTTTTGTCGACAATAAAAAATGGCTAAAAAATTTAAACTATATTAATTTCTTAAGAAATTACGGTAAAAATTTCACAATAAATAAAATGCTAACATACGATAGTGTTAAAAATAGACTTGAAAGAGAGCAATCTTTAAGTTTTTTAGAATTTAATTATATGATTTTTCAAGCATACGATTTTTTTATATTAAGAAAAAAATATAAAGTTGAACTGCAAATTGGTGGGTCAGATCAATGGGGCAATATTGTTAACGGTGTCGATTTGGTTAGAAAAATGTTAAATAAAGAAGTTTTTGGTTTAACAACACCTTTGATACTAAATTCTAATGGTACAAAAATGGGCAAGACAAATACCGGCGCGGTTTGGTTAGATAAAAAATTATTGTCAAGTTATGATTATTGGCAGTTTTGGAGAAATACTGGGGATGAGGATGTAATTAGATATCTCAAATTATTTACAGAAATAGATATTGAAGAAATAGATAAATTACAAAATTTAAAAGGTTCTGATATAAATAATGCAAAAGTCATATTGGCTAATGAAACAACAAAACTACTTCATGGTAAAGCTGAAGCAGAAAAAGCAGAAAAATCATCTATCAATACTTTTGAAAAAAAATTGGGTGGAGATTCTTTACCAATAAAAAAAATTGAAGAAATTAAATTAATAAAAGGCATCAACCTAAAAGAAATTTTGATCGATATTAAGTTCGCAAGTTCAAATAGTGATTATCGAAGAAATTTAAATAACCATGCTTATAGAATTAATAATCAGATTATTGATAAAGATATTATTTTAACCACAAAAGATATGATGAATGACTTTATTAAGATTTCTTTTGGAAAAAAAAAACACTATCTAATAAAAATAATATAGTCATCATTTAAAAATTGATAAAAATCTTTGAATAAATCTTGGCGTTAAAGTTTTTAAAGGATTAACTGTTGTCTTTAAATTATCTTTTTTACCTTTAATCTTAAAACTTGCACCAAAAATTCCATCGCCTTCTTTACCTGTTAAAACTTGTCCGATTAATGGTATATTCCTAATAATTTTATTAAGCGTATTGGCTGGCACAATGTTGCCGTTTAAACTAAAAAAATTATCTGAACCAACGCGACCATCAATTATGTACCCTAGAGAAGGCCCTGATCCATAAAAATCTTCAATTCTAATTTCATCATTAATAGTATTATACTTTAAAACCGACTTATCGAAATAGATCCCTTTCCCTTTTAAAATATCTAATGCTCCAGTAATAGATGCGACAGATAAAATATCTGCCAAAACAGGCATTTCTTTAATATAAAATTGATTCATTTGAATAGTTGTGGTGCTAAAATTTTCAGCTTTATATTCTCTATATAGTTCAAAGTTCCCGCTATAAATACCGTTTAGGTTATTTATGTTTCCAAATAAAGGTTTGGTTTTATCGCTATAAATTCTCAGGACGCGATTATTTTTTTTATTTTTTATTATCTCAGCGGTAAAAATTTTGTCTTCAGAAAAATTTGAAAAAAGGCTTAATTTTTTAAATTTTCCTTTATCCAATACTCCATTTAGTTTCATGTTAACTAAATTATCATCATACAAGTAAACATTTTTAATATTTACATTCAAGTTAGTATCTATTTTTTTGTATAAAGAATCTGAGCTTTTGCTATTCAAATACTCTTTAACTAGCTTTGAAAAATCAACACTATTTCCTTTAATTAATATTAAATTTTTATTTTTAAATATTGTAAAATTATTTCTATTTAAATTAAGTTTGATTTTTGAAAATTCTTTTAAATTATATTTCTTATCTAGAATTAAATCATTAATAACCAAATAATCTTTATTTGAAGCATAGCTTATTTTTTTTATTAAAAAATTATTATTTTCTCCTATCAAATCAAACATAAGAGAAGCAACTTTGCCTTTAGATTTAGAGTAATTTATATAAGGCAAACTAATAGCTGTATTATTCAGAGATAATTTAAGATTTGCACTTTTAATGTTATTTTTTAAAAAAATAATTTTTGCTTTTAAATTCACATGGTCTTGAAATAATGAATTTTTTAGTATTAGGTCTGGTTTCAGTTCACCATTTAAGTTTATAACGTGTTTTTTAGTTTTGATATTATAGTTACCGTCAGAATTCACTTTTTTATTGTCTAATTTAAAATCTGTAACATGTGATATTTTATTTTTCGTAATATTAATTTCTGTATTTAATTTGCTTACGTTAATATCTGTTTTGTTGAAATTATAAGTTAAATTCAAGTCATTAAATTTTAAATTACTTTTTGTATTGTTTGTTTTTATCGTGAAATCTTTGTTTAATGTTATATCTACCTTAAAATTACTATTAATTTTTCCAGTAATATTTTTTAAATTTTTAATATAATTATTTTTAAATATTCCCTTTAGAATTTTAAAATTAATTTTATCATCAAATGAGCCTGTTAACCTAACATCACCTAAAACTTGTTGTGTTTTGAATTTATAAATTAGATCAGAAAAAAAATTTAGGCTAATTAGTTGACCTGACATATTTTTAATAAATAATTCCTCTTTATTTATAATTATTTTTGAATTAATATTTGTAAAAAATGGGAAATTATCATAAATGTCTATTGAGGCTTGTTGAATATTGCCTGAAAAATAAAATTCTTGAACTTTGTAATTCTTATCAAACTCTAATTCTAATCTTCCGCGGATCTTACCATCTATAAAGTTACTAATTATATTTCCATTTTTTAAATTTGTTAAATTTAATGCTATATTAGAGATATTCTTAATTTCATTGTTTTTTAAATCTATTATAACTTCTTCAATCAAATATTGTTTTTTTAATACTGGTAAAATTTTAACAAAAAATTCAAAGTTTTTTAAATTAATATCTTTACTCAGATATTTTATTTTTGGATCTATTAATTTTAAGGCAAGATTAAAATCTTTAATATTTAGTGAAATGTTAATTTTTTTAAAATTTAAATTAACGTCATCGACCTGTTTTTCGATTCCTTTTTTTATATTATCATTAAATTTAGTTGTGCTTATTCCATAAGTTAACAAAATAAAAATTACAAAAATTGCTGACACGATTATTGAAGAAATTTTTAAAAACTTTTTCATATTTTTAGTTTTTATCCATAACTAATGCTTTTGATAAAAATTCATCTAAGTCTCCATCTAAAACCTTATTTGGATTTGAGCTTTGATATTCCGTTCTAAGATCTTTTACAAGTTTATAGGGTTGTAAAACATAAGATCTAATCTGATTACCCCACCCTATTTCTTTTTTT
Organism: Candidatus Pelagibacter sp.; assembly: GCA_002704185.1. Taxonomy (GTDB): domain Bacteria; phylum Pseudomonadota; class Alphaproteobacteria; order Pelagibacterales; family Pelagibacteraceae. Next base: position 3,011 of record PAFP01000023.1, on the reverse strand, counting down.
TGATTAATTGATTTATTTTTATTATCCTTTTTTTTTTGCTCTAACTCGTAAATTCTAGCCTTCAGTATGTTTAGTGCTGTAGCTTTATTTTTGTGCTGGGATCTCTCATTTTGACATTGTGCAACTATACCTGTAGGTAAATGTGTAATTCTTACAGCACTGTCTGTAGTATTAACATGCTGGCCACCCGCTCCACTTGATCTGTAAGTATCAATTCTTAATTCTTTATCTTGTATTTCAATTTGAATATCATCATTAATTACTGGGTATACCCATACACTTGCAAAACTAGTATGCCTTCTTTTGTTTGAGTCAAACGGTGAGATTCTAACTAAGCGGTGAATTCCAGACTCTCTTTTTAAGAAACCATACAAATTTATTCCTGAAAGTTTAACAGTTGAAGACTTAATTCCTGCTTCGTCACCTTTCGTTTCATGTATCAAATCATACTTATAATTTTTTTTTTCAGCCCACTTTACATACATTCTTCTTAACATTTCTGCCCAATCTTGACTTTCGGTTCCACCTGCTCCAGCATGTACCTCTATATAACAATCCAATCTATCATGTTCTTGGTCAAGAAAACATATTAACTCGAAAGATTTTAATTTATTAAAAGTATTTATAATATTTTTATTTAATTCATTTTCAAGATCATGATCATTTTCGGTTTCTAAATCTATAGATAAATCAAATAAATCCTCATAAGATTTTTTTAAAGAGTTAAATTCTATCAAAATTTTTTCTAAAGAATTTTTTTCCCTAACTATATTTTGTGCTTTTTCTGTGTTTTTCCAAAAATCTTGTTCATTTATTTGACTTTGTAAAATTTTAATTCTTTTTTCAATTTCATTTTTGTCAAAGATAACTCCTGATGTTATCTAGTGATTTTTTTAAATCAACAAGTTTATACATTAGTAAATACCATTATATAGAGGACTATAGTTATTTGATTTTTTTGTCATATTATTTATTTTGAAACCTTCAATTATTACGTTCCTACTATTTTTTTTTGTAATATCTCCAGTAATAATATCAATTTTTTCAAGTTTAATTGATTGGGGAACTTTGAAAAATGGTCGGTTTGTATTTGTCTTTAATTGAGAGATTATATCTCTAAAAATTGGTAAGGCCGCTTTTGATCCAGTTTCTAGTTTACCTAAAGTAGCAGGCTCATCAAAGCCAACGTATACACCTATAAGAACATTGGGTGTAAATCCAATAAACCATGCATCAAAATTATCATTAGTAGTTCCTGTCTTTCCTCCCACTTCAAGATTTAAATTTCTTATTTTTTTTGCTGTTCCTCTTTCAACAACACCTTTTAAAATATTAACCATTTGAAAAGCTGTAGCGTCGGAAAATACTTGGCCAAATTTATAATTTATTTTTGGTGGACTATTTTTTAAAAAATCTTTTTCACAACCATCGCAAAAAATTTTTTTATTTTTGTATATTGTTTTTCCATTTTGATCTTGAATATGATCAATAAGGGTTGGATTAACAATTCTACCCCCATTAACGAAACTCGCATAAGCACTAGATAAATTTATAAGATTTGTTTCTCCAGACCCCAGTGAGTAAGATAATATTTGTATTGGATCTGTATAAATATTTAGTTTTTTTGAAATTAAATTTATTTTTTTTAAGCCAACATTTTGAGCAATTCTTACTGTTGTAAGGTTTTTTGATTTTTCTATGCCAGATCTAAAAGTGTTCAAACCATAAAATTTTTTTCCGTAATTACTTGGTTTCCATTTAAATTCACCTTTGTTTTGATCTAAAACAAAAGGCGCATCAAGTATCAAATCATTAGGTCGAAAACCATTTTCTAATGCAACAGCGTATACAAAGGGTTTAAAAGCTGATCCTGGCTGTCTCATAGCTTGAGTAACCCTGTTAAATTGATTTAGATCAAAACTGTATCCACCAACTAAAGAATAAACTCTACCATTCCATGGGTTCATTACTATTACCCCTCCATTAACATTTGGAATTTGATCTAATTTATATTCATTGTTTTTATTTATACTTACAAAAATAACATCGCCTTTTTTTACAATTTCATTTGCATATTTTATATTTGGTCCTCTAGCATCAGCTGATATGTATCTTCGTGCCCATTTAAAATTATTAAAAGCTATATTGGTATCGATTTTATTATCAGTAAAAATATTTATTACTCTATCTTCAACATTTGTAACCAAAGCTAACTGTTTATTTCTGTAATTACCTTTTTCTTTCAAAATTAAGTTTTCAAATTTTTTTAAATCTATGTTCTCGAGGTATGGCCCTCTCCAACCGTGTCTCTTGTCATAAGATTCTAAATTTTTAATTAATGAATTAATGCTAATAAGTTGTATTTTATTATTTAATGAAGTTTTCACATACATGCCACCTTTATATAAATTATCTTCACCATATTTATCAAAGAGTTTTTTTCTAACTTCTTCAGAAAAAAAAAGTGAATTTTCAAATAATGTAATCTTTTTTTTCTTAAGTAATATTTTTCTTTTTTTTTCTTTGATTAAGGTGGTTTTATCTATAAATTTATTATCATACATCCTGTTTAACACCCAATCTTTTCGTTTTATCGCTAAATTATTTCTTTTATAAGGATTATATTTACTGGGTGCTTTTGGCAGTGACGCTAATAATGCAGCTTCAGCTATATCTATCTCACTAACAGATTTGTCAAAGTATATCATACTAGCTGATGCAATTCCATATGCTCTTTCACCTAAATAAATTTCATTTAAATATAATTCTAAGATTCTTTGTTTGCTAAGAGATTTTTCTATTCTAAAAGCTAAAATCGCTTCTTTAATTTTCCTAGCAAGAGATACATCAGATGTTAAAAGAAAGTTTTTAGCAACCTGTTGGGTAATTGTCGAAGCTCCCTCTAATCTTGATCCTGTTAGAATATTATTTATGTTTTTAAATACTGCTCTAGTTATGCCTTTCGCATCTATACCTGGGTGTTTAAAAAAATTTTTATCTTCTGCCGATAA
>PAFP01000022.1 GCA_002704185.1 Candidatus Pelagibacter sp. | reverse complement strand
TCTATTATTTTGATTGTTTCATTGCCGATATCAAAAATACAATCATCATTATTTAATTCATTTAATTTTTTCAATATACCTTCTGTATCTAGATTTTGAGATACAATCACATCAGTTGGCAAAATAATTTTGCATCCACATCTATTAGCAACTTGGTGAATGCTTTTTACAATACTAATATCTACTTGCTCAACATATGATTTACCAATGTTTATATTATCGTATTTTAAAAAATTATTAGCCATAGCTCCTCCAATTATCATGTAATCCATTTTGGGTAGTAAATTAATTATCAAATCAATTTTAGTTGAAATTTTTGATCCACCAATTAAGCATGCTACAGGTTTTTCAGTTTGAGTAATGATTTTATTTAATGCATTAATTTCTTCAATAACAGTCTCTCCAGCATAAGAGTCAATATATTTAGTTATACCATTAATTGAAGCGTGAGATCTATGCGAGCATGAGAAAGCCTCATTTATGTAAATATCCGCTAAGCTTGCAAGTTTTTTAGAAAATTCATCATTGTTTGTTTCCTCTCCCGGATAAAATCTTATATTTTCAAGTAAAAATATATTTTTATTTGATTTTTTTATCTTTGTTTTTTCTATTTTTTCAACATCTTCAAAATCTATTTTACTTTCAAGCGCTTTCTCAATTTCATTTTTGATTGGAAGAAATGATAAATCTTCTTTCTTATTTTTTTTTGGTCTTCCTAGATGTGAGCAAAGGACGACTTTATTGTTATTATTAATGTGATTATGTATAATTTCTTTCATTTTATTTATTCGAGTGATGTCTTGAATTTTTTTGTTATCGATAGGTACGTTAAAATCAACACGTATTAAAATAATCTTATTTTTTGTAGAATTCTTATCAAGAATTTTGTATTGACTCATTTTAAGGTCTTTTTTATAAATATTGCTAAATCACTCATCCTATTAGCAAATCCCCACTCATTGTCATACCAAGAAAAAACAGTTCCGTATCTGCCACCTAAAACTTTTGTGAGACCGAGATCTATGATGGAAGATCTCTTATCATGATTAAAATCTGAGGATACCAATGGCATTGTTTCTACGCCCATAATGTTTTTAAGATTTGTGTTACTTGCTTTAATAAAGGAGTTATTTACTATTTTTTCTGTGATAATTTTCTTTGTTAAAAAATTTAATTGAACCAAAGACACATTTGGCACCGGCACTCTTAAAGATACTCCATCAATCTTGTTTCCGATTTCTGGAATTATTATTCTTAATGATTTTGCAGCTCCTGTTGAAGTTGGAACAATAGAATTTGGGGCGCTTCTAGCCCGTCTCAAATCTTTGTGAGAATTATCAAGTAATCTTTGATCACTGGTATAAGCATGAACAGTTGTCATATAGCCTTTTTCAATCCCAAAATTTTGATTTAGAACTAAGACTATTGGAGCCAAACAATTTGTGGTACAAGATGCTACTGAAATAATTTTATCATTTTTAGTAATTTTTTTGTGATTAATTCCGAAGACGATTGTTTTATCTGCATTTTTACACGGCGCTGAAACAATTACTTTTTTTGCACCAGCTTTTATATGTCCGTTAGCTTGTGATTTTGTATTAAATTTTCCAGAACATTCAAAAACAATATCAATCTTATGTTTTTTCCAAGGACACTCTTTAGGTTCTGAATTATTTGACAAAGCAATTTTATCTTTATTTATAAATAGCGTATCTCTATTATTTTTTACTTTTAACTTAAAATCACCATGGACTGTATCTTTTTGCAACAGAAATGCACTTATGTCGGCAGATGCTTTATTATTTATTGCAACAACTTTTATTTTGTTATTAAATTTATTTTCGTAAATAGATCTTAAAACCATTCTACCAATTCTTCCAAATCCATTAATAGCTACTTTAATCATTTATTATTCCAATAATTGAATTAGATATATCATTTGCATTTAAATTAAAGTTGTCGAATACATCTTTATAAGGGGCGCTTTTACCAAAATCATTCACTCCAAATGATTTCCCCTTATTGCCAGTATATTTTTCCCAACATTCTGTTTTACCAGCTTCAATAGAAAAAATTTTAGTATGGTTACCTAAAACTTTTAGCTTTTCTTCTCTACTTAGTTTTTCAAATATGTCTAAACAGGGCACGGATATAATTTTTGAATAAATATTTCTTGTGGCTAATTTATGACCTACATCTAGAGCAATTCCAACTTCTGAGCCCGAAGCTAAAATAGTACATTTTACTTCCTCTCCAGTTCTAATAATTTCATATGCACCTTGTTTTGATAAATTTTCTTTATTGAATTCTTTCCGTATTGGAGATACTTTTTGTCTTGTTAAAGCTATTACGCTAGGTGTTTGATGATTTTGTAAAGCTATTTGCCAACATTCTGCCGTCTCAATAGTGTCTGCTGGTCTAAAGATATTTAAGTTTGGTATTGATCTTAACCCTGAGAGTTGTTCAACTGGTTGATGTGTAGGTCCATCTTCCCCAAGACCAATCGAGTCATGACTTAATACAAATATTACACCTATTCTCATAAATGCAGCTAATCGTATTGCAGGTTTGCAGTAATCACTAAAAATTAAAAAAGTGCCACCGTAAGATTTTAAACAACTATGTAATGTCAATCCATTCATTATTGCGCACATTGCATGTTCTCTAACACCATAATGTATATAGTTACCTTTAAAATTATTTGGTTTGATTATGCTATGAGTCTTCGTTTTAGTATTATTTGATCCTGATAAATCTGCTGAACCTCCGATTAAAAATTTGTTTTTTTCAACAATTTTCGACAATATAATTTCAGATGATTTTCGTGTTGCAATAGGCTCATCATTATTTGCTAAATCATTTTTAATATCAATAATAATATTATCTAAGTCAAATTTAAAATTTTCAATTTCTTTTTTTAATTTATTGTCTTTGTCTTTGTTTTTGTACTTTGAACCAATTTTTCTCCACTCAGTAAGTATATGATCTGGGATTTCAAAAGGTTTGTAATTCCACTTTAATTTTTTTCTAGTTAATTCAATTTCTTTTTCACCGAGAGGACTTCCATGAGAACCAGCTAGACCAGCTTTATTAGGCGAACCAAAGCCAATTACTGTTTTGCATGATATGGCTGTAGGCTTTTTTGCTTTTTGTACCTTTTTTAATGCTTTGAAAATTTGTTTTTCGTTATGTCCATTAATTTCAATATAATCCCAATTATAACTTTGAAATCTTTTTTTAAAATTATCTGAAACTGTTAATTTAGTAGGACCATCAATCGAAATAGAATTATTATCAAATAAAAGAATTAGATTTTTCAGTTTGAGATGTCCAGCTAAACTCAAAGCTTCGTGACTTATGCCCTCCATCAAACAACCATCGCCTACAGTTACATAGGTTTTGTGGTTAATGGCAGTGCTACCAAATCTAGATTTTAAAATCTCCTCTGCTATTGCAAAACCAACTGCGTTTGCAACTCCTTGACCTAAAGGTCCAGTTGTAGTTTCAATTCCAGAATTTTTTTCATATTCTGGATGACCTGCGCATATTGAGTTTAATTGTCTAAAATTTTTTATATCTTCGATTGATATACTTTTATAACCGGTAAGATACAAAAGGGCATAAAGCAACATTGATCCATGTCCATTAGATAAAATAAATCTATCTCTATTAATCCACCCAGGGTTGTCTGGATTAAATCTTAAAAAATTTTTAAACAAGACTGTGCAAATATCTGCCATACCCATTGGCATACCCGGGTGTCCAGAATTAGCCTTTTGAACAGCATCAATTGATAAAAATCTGATTGCGTTTGCTAGATCGGAATGTTTTACTTTTGCCATTAAATCTTTTCGACTTTCGTTGTCGAAATTAATATTACTTTGCTGTATAAATATAAATACTTAAATTTATAATAAGATGGATAATATTAAAATAAAAGAGCAAGAATTATTGCAAACTCTCTCAAAACTAGATTTGTTTACTGATTTGGTCGCGAATTCTAAAAAAAAAATCGTAGATTTAGAAACAGTGAAGACAGATTTAGAGGTTGAGAAAAAAGACTTAATTGAAAAGTTATCCACATTTGAGAGCGAAAACAAATTATTGTTAAAACAATTGACGGAATTGAAAAATAAAAACTTATCCGCTTCTTCAAATGAAGATCTTAACGATAAAATAATAACAATCGAAGACGAAAATAACAAGTTAAGAAAAGAGATAGCTATTATGGAGGAGGAGCTAGAAGTATCAAGGTACAAAGTCTTGGAAGGCGAAAAAAAACAAAAAAAAGTTTCTGAGAAATTAGATGAATTAAACCAGGAAACAGAAAATCTTTTTGAAAAGGACGAATGGTAAACGTAAATATTAAATTTAATGGAAGAGACTATTTATTAGCTTGTGAGGATGGACAAGAGGAAGACTTAGAAAAACTTACTTTTCAATTAAACGAAAAGTTCAATAAACTTAAGGCTGATCTAGGAAATCTTGGCGAAGCAAAACTATTATTGATTACCACAATTCAAATAATGGATGAGCTATTGACAGTTAAATCAACTTTAAAAAAACTCAAAGATCATAATGCTGAACTTGAAAAGAAATTTAAGGAAATTAAAAATTTATCTATAGATTATAAAGAAAATAGAGATACAGAGGTTAGAAAATTAGATAAAGAGTTAAGTGAATTGAAAATTTCTATCGAAAATAACGAAAAAAATTATTCTGAGATAATAAATAAGGTTAATAACTCAATCAATGCTTTTATATCAAAAGCTACTTAATTAATGAAATCATTTTTGAGAAGAAAATATTTCCACTTGAGGAAAAAAAAATATTTTGAATTAAGTGATGAAAAAAAACAATTTATCTTGAAAAAAATTATTTATATTTTAAAAAAAAATAAAAAAAAAAGAGTTGGCATCTTTTATCCTATAAAATTTGAAATAAACATTTTTAGCATTTTGATAAAAAATAATTTTAATTTCTCACTTTTACTTCCATTTATTAAAACAAATAAGCTAATGGTTTTTAAAAAATGGAATAATCTTGATCCTTTAATTATAAATAATAAATTTGGTATTCCCGAACCATTAAAAAAAAATATTACATTATCCCCTGATGCTTTAATTGTTCCTTTATTAGCTTTCGATAAAAATAAAAATAGATTAGGATACGGCGGTGGTTATTATGATAGGTATTTAAATAATCAAACAAAAAAAAATATATTATTAATTGGTTTAGGTTTTAGCTTCCAAAAATCAAAAATTGTACCTTTTACAAAATATGATAAAAAAATGGATTATATAATTACAGAGAAAGAAACTATCTATTAATGAATTTTTTATTTCTGGGCGATATAATAGGAAGGGCTGGAAGAAATGCCGTTATTCAAAAATTACCTGAAATCATAAAGAAATACGATATTCATTTTGTGATTGTTAACGGAGAAAATTCAGCTGGTGGCTATGGTATAACGCCTACAATTTGTAATGATCTATTTAATTGTGGTGTAGATGTTATAACTTCTGGTAATCATATATGGGATCAAAAAGAAATATTAAATCATATTACAAAAGAAAAAAGATTACTAAGACCAATTAATTTTATTGATGGAACACCAGGCAACGGTTNCGGACTTTATAAAAAAGAAAATTTTAGGATAGGGGTCATCAATGTTATGGGCAATATTTATATGCAAAAATGCGACAATGCTTTTGAAATTATGGAAAAAAAATTAAATGAAATCAAATTAAAAAAAGATCTTGATTTTCTTGCAGTAGATTTTCATGCAGAGATAACAAGTGAAAAACAAGCAATGGGACACTTCTTAGATGGTAAAGTCACTTTTATTATTGGTACACACACTCATACACCTACTCTTGATTATCGAATTTTAAATAATGGAACTGCATTTCAAACTGATGCTGGCATGTGTGGTGATTATAATTCTGTTATAGGAATGAACAAAGAAATTGCTATTCAGAAATTCTTTAAAAAAAAGACTTCACGCTTAGAGCCTGTACTCGAGTCAGCATCAATTTCGGGAGTTGTTATTGAAGCAAACTATAAGACAGGACTTGCAGATAATATCTATCCAATTTTATTGGGTGGTAATTTAAAATATAAAAATTAATATGGCAGGGCATTCACATTGGGCTGGAATTAAACACAAGAAAGGTAAAGCTGATAAATTAAGGTCAAAGCTTTTTTCAAAATTATCCAGAGAAATAACTGTTTCAGCAAAGCTAGGATTACCAGACCCTTCAATGAACTCTAGATTAAGATCAGCTATTCAGGCTGCTAGAAGTGCTAATATGCCAAAAGATAATATCGAAAGAGCAATAAGAAAATCTCAAGCACAAGACGAAGCATCTTTTGAAAAAGTTCAGTATGAAGGTTTTGGTCCAAAAGGTGTTGCTTTTATAGTTGAAGCTTTGACAGATAATAAGAATCGNACTGTTTCAAATATTAGATCTATATTTGAAAAAAACTCTTGTTCACTCGGATCTGAGGGCTCAGTCTCTTATCAATTTTCAAAACTTGGTTTATTTAAAATAAGAAATACTAGTCACAAAGAAGAAGAGATTTTCAACTTACTATTGGATTCAGGAGCTGAAAATATAGAAAATATGGATGGTTGTTATGAAATAACAACTCCATCTGAAAAATTTAATCTTTTAAGAGAAACAGTAGAAAGTAATTTTGAAGAGATTTGCTATTCAGGATTAATATGGAGACCAAAAAACTATATAAAAATTGAAAATAAGGAAATATTCACAATTTTAGATAATTTTAATAGTCAACTTGAAGATGATGATGATGTACAAAACGTTTTTTCTAATGCGAAAATAGATAAAAAACTTAAAATGGAAATTTAAATTGATTTTATTTGCTATAGATCCAGGTGTTAATGGTGCTTGTTGTATATTTGTGGATAGGAAAATAATTGAAGTTTTTGATATGCCTACAATGATAGATGGTAAAAAAAATAAAAAACAGATTAATTCAGCTTATTTAGCCAATCAAATAAAAAAAAATATTACAAAAATAGATAAAAATGAAATTAATGTAATAATCGAAAAGGTAAGTGCAATGCCTGGGCAAGGTGTAACCAGCATGTTTAATTTTGGCCAATCATTTGGAGTAATTAAAGGAATATTTTCAACTTTAGAAATCCCTATACATTACGTAAGACCTGTAAAGTGGAAAAAACACTTTAATTTAATAGGTTCAGAAAAAGACGCTAGTAGAACAAAGGCCATAGAGTTATTTCCAAAGTTCTCTAGTGAAATATCAAAAAAAAAAGACGCAAATAAAGCAGATGCCATCCTAATTGGTAAGTACTTTTTAGATCATTATGAGAGCGGGGGATTTCATGGATAATTTTAAATTTAAAATTTATTACGAGGATACAGATGCCGAAGGCATAGTTTATTATGCTAATTATTTAAAATACTTTGAACGAGCAAGAACAGAGCTTATTTATGATATTGGCTTAAATCATAAAAAAATATATGAAAATTTTGGTTTAAGAATCGTTGTCAAAGGTTGTAAGATCGATTTTAAAAAACCAGCAGTGTTTGAGGATCATTTAGAAGTGGAAACTAAAATAATTAAAATCTCACTTGTAAGAATTAAAATGTTGCAGAAAATTATAAAAAATACTGAAATTTTAGTTTCTGGTGAAATTGATCTAGTGACTATCAATAATAAGGGATCACCCAAGAAAATGCCCAAAGAGTTATTTGATTGTTTTAATAATAGTATTTCTTAACGAATTAAAGTATGAGATTGCCAAATTAATGACATTATTTGATTTTAGGGAGGTCTAATGGATCAAGTTACAACGGGTGCTGCTACGATTGCGACAACAGATTTTTCAATTATTACTCTTTTTATGAGAGCAGATCTAATTGTTAAGTCAGTTATCATATTATTGATTGTTTCATCAATTTATTCATGGGCACTTATTTTTGAAAAACATAAAATATTTAAAAGGATTAATTTGACAAGCTCTGATTTTGAAGAAAAGTTTTGGTCCTCCAAGTCAGCTCAAGAAATATTTAAGAAGACAAGTGAAAAAGATCTAGATCCAATGACAAAAGTTTTCAGAGCTGGAATGTCCTCATTGAATGATAATAAAAATAAAGGCACAAGGGAGTCAAACGAAATAGTTAAGAGAATGATGGATGTGGCTATAGATAAAGAAATAGAAATTTATGAAAAAAACTTAACAATTCTTGCAACAATTGGATCTGTTGCTCCATTTGTAGGTTTGTTTGGAACTGTATGGGGAATTATGAATTCTTTCCAATCTATTGCAATATCAAGAAATACAAGTTTAGCTATTGTAGCACCAGGTATAGCCGAAGCATTATTTGCAACTGCATTAGGATTACTTGCAGCTATTCCAGCTGTGGTAGCATTTAATAAATACTCAAACAGTTCTAGAGTATACACTCAAAAATTAGAAAATTTCTCTAGAAGTTTTCTAACAATTATTTAATTATGGCGATTAATTTTCAAAAGTCTGAAAGACGTTCAAGAAATGTAATGAGTGAAATCAATGTAACCCCATTTGTTGATGTAATGTTGGTTTTATTAATCGTATTTATGGTAACAGCGCCTATGCTAACTGTTGGTGTGCCTGTGAATTTACCTGAAAGCGAAGCTGATTCTCTGCCTGATGATAAAGAGCCATTAACTGTTTCTATAAATTCAAAAGGCGAAGTTTTTGTTCAAGACACTAAAGTAGCTTTTAACGAACTTGTTGCAAAATTGTTAGCGATTTCAAAAAATAGGACAGACACCAGAATATACGTTAGAGGCGACAAGAATATTAATTATGGTAGGGTCATGGAGGTTATGGGTAACCTAGCTGGATCTGGTTTCACTAAAGTAGCACTAATTTCTCAAACTAAGAGATAAGCATGTACAAAAGCTTTTCGCTTTCTATTTTATTTCACACTTTTATAATAATATTTACAATGTTTACAATGCCATTTGTAATTAAAAAACCTATAGATGTCCCTCCTATAATTGCAATAGATTTGATACAAATTTCAGACAAAACGCAACTTCCGTTTGCTCCTAAGGCAAAAGAAATAATTGAAAAAATAAAAGAAAAAGAGAAAGAGCGCTTAGTAACAAAACAAGCCCCACCAAAAATTGTTCCTAAAGAGAAATTAGATGCCGTTCCATTACCAGATAACATAAAAAAAAAAATAGAAGAAAAAAAAAAGAAGCAAAACTCATTATAACTTTTTTTCCAT
>PAFP01000021.1 GCA_002704185.1 Candidatus Pelagibacter sp. | reverse complement strand
TATAGAGTTTTTAAAATATGAGTAAAAAATTCATTTTTAAGCATAAAATTGGAAAAATTTATAAGGATAAAAGAGGATTTATTAAAACAATTTTAAATGGTGGATTTTCTGCTTGCTTGGAAGTTAGTTCTAAGAAGGGGACTATTAGAGCAAATCATTATCATAAAAAAGATGAACATTTTATTTATATAATGAATGGTAAAATATTATTTTTTTACAGGGATAGGAAAAGGGGCGCAAAACTAAATTACAAAATTATGAAAAAAGGAGAATTATTTTTTACAACATACAAACAAGATCATCTTGCATATTTTTTAGAAAATACACATTTTTTTGCATTTAGTAGTAGAAAAAGATTTAAGTTTGATTACGAAAAGGATCTAGTTAGATTAAGAATGGATCTAGAACCAAAGGTAAAAAGCATAATATCAAAATATCGAAGAAAGTAATGCAGAATAAAGATAGCATTAAAATTGATACTTGCAGACTATGTAAATCAAAGAATTTAACAAAAGTTTTTGATTTAGGCTCTACTCCACTTGCAAATTCCTATTGTTCAAAAATAAAAAGCTTAAAATTGAAAAAATATCCTTTAGCATTAAACCTATGCAAAAATTGCGGCCATTTACAACTTTCTGTATCTGTGGATCCAAAAAAAATGTTTCAAAATTATTTATACAAAACAAACACATCAAAGAAAAACTATGATCATTTTAAAAAATATTACTTAAAAGTATCTAAATTATTTAAAAAAAAAAATATTAAAGTATTGGATATTGCCTCTAATGATGGAACTTTTTTGAATTTTTTTTGTAGCAAAAAATGCATAAAAGTAGGTATTGACCCAGCAAGAAATCTTCAAACATTTGCNAAAAGAAAGGGTATCAATCAAATTTGCGATTTTTTTACTTTTAAAAGTAGTTTTTATCTAAAAAAAAAATTTACTAGCTTTGATTTAATTACAGCTAATCATGTTTGCGCGCATGTATCTAATCTAGAAGATTTTTTTAAAGGTGTATCAAATATTATTAACGAAAAAGGCTACTTCGTATTTGAGGTTTCTTATAGAGGTAGTGTTATAAAAAAGAATACCTTTGATACAATATATCATGAACATCATGACTACCACGCGCTTAAACCTTTAAATAAATTTATAAGCAAATTTGGATTTAAACTTGTAAACTTTGATATTCTTGAAGCGCAAGGAGGTTCTATTAGATTATACTGTACTAAAAATAAAAATATAAAACTAAATACAGNAAAGATTAACAAACAAATAAATTATGAAATAAATAAAATCAAATTATTTGATACTAGTACTTATAAACTTTTTAAAGGTAGAGTAGACAAGGCAAAAGAAAAATTTAAAAAAATTATAGAAAATCTTTTAAAAAGAAAACTAANTGTAATTGGATATGGTGCAGCTGCAAAAACTACTACTTTCATGAGTTACTTTAATATTAATGAGAAACAGATCAAGTATATTTATGATGATAACGAGTTAAAACAAAACCTTTATATGCCTGGTAAAAATATTAAAATCATAAATAAAAAAAAATTATTATCAACTAACGTAAATGTATTAGTTATTTTGGCTTGGAATTATGCAGATTTTATAATTAAAAAAAATATTACTTTTAAAAAAAAAGGCGGTAAGTTTTTAATCCCATTTCCAAATCCGAAAATAACTTAATCACTTTTATTAATTTTAAGTACACCAATAAATGCCTCTTGGGGAATCTCAACATTTCCAAATTGTTTCATTCGAACTTTTCCTTTTTTTTGCTTATCTAAAAGTTTTCTTTTTCTATCTCTAGCTCCACCGCCATGGATTTTGTTTAGTACATCTTTTTTGTATCCCTTTATCGTCTCTCTTGCTACTATTTTACCTCCTAAAGCTGCCTGTATCGGTATTTGAAATTGGTGTCTTGGAATAAGATCCTTCAATTTTTCACAGACAAGTCTACCTTGTTTAGCTGCAAAATCTTTATGTATAATCATTGATAAAGCATCTACTTGTTCAGAGTTAACTAAAATGCTTAATTTTGTTAAATCACCTTGTTTGTAACCGCTCAGTTCGTAATCAAAGCTTGCATATCCACTTGATATTGATTTTATACGGTCATAAAAATCAAAGACAACCTCGTTTAAAGGCATTTCGTATTTCAAAACTGCTCGAGATCCAGAATAACTAAGATTTTTTTGAATTCCCCTTTTTTCCTCACATAGTTTTATTATTGAACCTAAATACTCATCAGGTGTAATTAATGTTGCACTAATCCATGGCTCTTTTATTTGTTTTATAAAATTTGGATCTGGCATGCTCGAGGGGTTTTGTAGATCCGTGATATTTCCATCATTTTTTTCTAATTTATAAACAACACCAGGTGTTGTGGTAATTAAATTAATTCCATACTCTCTACTTAATCTTTGAACTACAATTTCAAGATGTAATAAACCAAGAAAACCACACCTGAAACCTAAACCTAGTGCTGTTGAATTTTCAGGTTCATAAACTATTGATGAGTCATTTAATTTCAATTTTGCAATACTATCCTTCAGTAAACTATACTCTGAACTGTCTACAGGAAATAGGCCACAAAAGACAACAGGTTTACTTGGTTTAAAACCAGGTAAAGGTTTCTTGGCAGGAGATTTTGCATGAGTTATCGTATCACCAACTTTTGTATCAGATAAATCTTTAATTCCAGTTACTATAAAACCAATTTCTCCTGGGGCAAGTTCGTCGGTGTCAAAAGGTTTTGGAGTAAAATAACCTACTTTTTCAACTTGATATTTTAATCCTGAGGACATCATAATAATTTGATCGTTTTTTTTTATCTTTCCATCGATTACTCTGACCAAGGTAACAACACCGAGATAACTATCATACCAACTATCTACTAATAGTGCTTTCAATTTTTCATTTTCAGTTCCTTTTGGTGACGGAAGTTTATCAATAATATTTTTTAAAATTTCTTCAACTCCTTCTCCTGTTTTACCAGATGCCAATATAGAGTCTTTTGCATCGATACCTATAACATCTTCAATTTGTTTTTTAACTCTATCTGGCTCAGATGCAGGCAAATCGGACTTATTTAAAACAGTTATGATTTCGTGATTGTTTTCTATTGATTGATATACATTCGCTAATGTTTGCGCTTCTACACCCTGTGTGCTGTCAACAACAAGTACAGAACCTTCACATGCTGCTAGCGATCTATTTACTTCATAACTAAAATCTACATGGCCAGGAGTATCAATTATATTCAATATATAATTTTTATCTTTAAATTTATATTTTAGTCTTACAGTTTGAGCTTTAATGGTAATTCCTCTTTCTCTTTCAATTTCCATTGAGTCTAAAACCTGCTCCTTCATTTCTCTATCTGATAATCCACCACATAATTGAATTATCCTGTCTGCTAAAGTCGATTTTCCGTGATCGATATGTGCAATAATCGAAAAGTTTCTAATTTGATTAATATCAGACATTAGGATCTCAGTGATCCGCCCAATGATTTAAAAGAGGAAACTATATCATTACAAAATCCCTCTATTTCTTGATCTTTAAGTGTTTCATTTTTAGGTTCAAAAACTACTTTTATAGCTAATGACTTTTTTTTTGGATCAATATTTTCACCCTCATATAAATCAAAAAAATCTATAGATTTTATTAATGATGGATTGGTATTTTTAATTTGTTTTTCGATTTCTTGTGCAGTAACGTTCTTATCAAAAATCACCGCAAAATCCCTCTCAACTATTTGTAAATTAGATTTTTTAAATTCTTGTTTGCTTAATCTTTGAGATAATTTTGGTGCAGGTATGTTATCAAGATATATTTCAAAACCACACGGTTTGAACTTATTTATTCCAATGTTTTTAGTTATTAGTGGATGAATTTCCCCAAATGATGCAAGACAATCTTTAGAATTTTCATTTAAATAAATTTCCCCAGATTTACCAGGATGATAATAATTTTTTAATGATCTTTTTAAATATAAATTTTCTATATCAAAACCAATATCAGATAAAATATAAAAAAGATCTTCTTTTATGTCGAAAATACTTATTTCTTTGTCAGGTTCTATCCATGATGAAAAAGTTTTATTACCAGAAAAAATAGCTGTTGCTGCAATTTTTTGTCTATAATCTTCCTTAAAATACGGTCCGATTTCAAAAATTGGAATATTTGTATAAGAACGATCTATATTATTTTTAAGTTGAATTAACAAATTAGTAAAATTTGATGATCTTAAGCAATCTAAATCAGATGATATAGGATTTTCAATTTTTTTTATGTTATTAGAAAAAAATTTATCTAATTTGCTATCTGTGAATGTCCATGAAATTGTCTCTTTATAACCTCTGGTAGCAAATGATCGTTGTAACAAGTGAAATAGTTTTTGATGATAATTTAAAGTTTCATTAATTTTTTTTGCATCTGGCTTATTTGATGGAATCTTATCTAAACCTATAATTCTTAATATTTCCTCAGTAATACACTCAGGTTTTGATATGTCTGGTCTCCAAGTTGGCACCTGTAAATTTAAATATTTTCCAGATTTTTTAATAGTAAAGCCAAGTTTATTTAATATTTCGACTTGCTTCTTTTTTGGAGCATTAAATCCTATTTTTTGTTGAAAAAAATCTGGGTCATATTTTATTTGAGTTTTGATAGAATTCTTTTTTCCAATGATTGAAATCTTTCCAACTTTACCACCACATATTTGGCTAATTAATTTTGCTGCTAATTTTAACCCTTCTTCTATAGAGAAAGGGTCAACACCTCTTTCAAAACGGTATTTTGCGTCAGTGATTAAGGATAATTTTTTAGAGGTCCTTGATATACTAATCGGATCAAAAGCTGCCGCCTCAAGAAGAATATCTTTTGTATCTTCTGATATTGAACTAAATTTTCCACCAATAATACCACCCAGACCTAAAATTCTACTTTTGTCTGTTATTAAACATGAGTTTTCAGGTAAGGTATATTCTTTATCATCCAATGCTTCAAATTTTTCATTAATTTTGCTTTTTCTGACAATTATTTCTTTATTAATCTTGTCTAGATCATAAGCATGCATAGGTCTATTAAGATCTATCATCACAAAATTAGTTATATCCACTATTGCCGATATAGGTTTTAATCCAATAGAGCGTAAATGATTTTTAAGCCATGACGGACTTTCGCAATTTTTTACACCTTCAATTACTAGACTTCCAAATTGCAAACATCCAGAATTTTTTTGGATACTAACCTTTGTTTTTTTTTTAGAACTAAATTTTAAAGATATTTTTGAATTATTCAAAACTTTTCCATAACCCGATGCATATAAATCTCTAGCAATACCTTTTACTCCTAAACAGTCAGATCTATTAGGGGTAATACTAATATCAAAAACATCTTCCTCACTTTTAAAAAAATTTTCTCCCAATTTATAATTTTTAAGCTCTATAATTCCACTAGATTCATTTGAAATATTCAATTCACTTTCTGAACATAACATGCCAAAAGACTCAACCCCTCTAATCTTAGCAACTTCTAACTTTAAATTATTTTTAGGTATAATTGTACCTGGTGGAGCAAAAACAGTTACAAGATCTTTTCTCGCATTATCTGCGCCACAAACTACTTTTATTTTATTTTTTCCAATATCAACATCACATACTTTAAGTTTGTCTGCATTTGGATGTTTTGAAATATTTATGATTTTAGCGACTTTAAAATTTTTTAAATTTTTATTTGGTTTAATAATACTCTCAACCTCAAGTCCAATATTTGTTAAAGCTTCAGAAATTTTTTCAGATGGTAATTTAATTTTTGAATGTCTTGTTAACCATGATTGGGTAAATTTCATTTACTTAAGCCCCTATAGTTTGTTGGTACATCATTAGAATCAAATCCATAATGATCTATCCATCTTACATCACCTTCAAAAAATGAACGAAGATCTGTAATTCCATATTTTAACATTGCAAGCCGATCAATACCAACACCAAAAGCATAACCTTGAAATTTGTTAGAGTCTATTTTCACATTTTTGAGAACATTTGGATGAACCATCCCGCATCCCAAAACCTCTAACCATCGATCTCCTTCTCCTACAATAATTTTATTATTATCAATCTTATAGCTAATATCTACTTCCGCGCTAGGTTCGGTGAATGGAAAATGACTAGGTCTTAATCTCATTTTTAGCTTATCATTTTCAAAAAATCTTTTCAAAAAATATTCTAAACAACCTTTTAAGTCACCCATATTAATATTTTTGTCCAAATATAATCCTTCTAGTTGGTGAAACATTGGCGTATGTGTCATATCGCTATCACATCTATATGTTCTACCAGGTACAATTATTTTTATTGGTGGTTTTTGTTTAAGCATTGTTCTTATTTGAACAGGGGAAGTATGTGTTCTTAGTAAAGTTTTTTTATCTTTATCTAAGTAAAAAGTGTCATGCATATCTCTTGCAGGATGATGTTCAGGGGTGTTTAATGCAGTAAAATTATTGTATTCATTTTCAATGTCTGGACCTTCTGCAACGGAAAAACCTATTTCAGAAAAAATTGAAGTTAATTCGTCTATAACCTGTGAAACTGGGTGTATTTTACCTTTAATAATTTTTTTTGCTGGTAGTGTAATATCTAATTTTTCTGTATTTAAATTTTTGTTAATTTCTTTTGATGCAATTTCTTGTTGAAGCATATTTAGTTTATCAATCAATTGTGATTTAATTACGTTTAATTTTGATGCTTGCTCCTTTCTTATAGAGGGATCAAGTGTTCCTAGTCCTTTAAAAGCTAAAGTTATTAAACCTTTCTTACCTAAAAAAAAACTCTTTGTATTTTCAAGTTCTGACTGGTTTTCAATACCTGATAACTTGCTTTTTATTTGATCTTGTAACTGAGCTAAATCAATCATCTAAATTTAATTAATTTAAATGAGATTGTACCTTTTTTACGATAGATTTAAAGGTTTCTGGATTGTTGAAGGCTATATCAGCTAATACTTTTCTATCAATTTTCATCTTTGATTTAGTCAATCCGTTAATAAATCTAGAGTATGTCAACCCCTCAGCCCTTACACCCGCATTTATTCTTTGAATCCATAATGCTCTAAAAGTCCTCTTCTTTCTTCTTCTATCTCTGTAAGAAAATTGAAGTGACCTTTCGACTGATTGCTTAGCGACCCGAATATTATTTTTTCTTCTACCAATGTAACCTTTTGCGGCTTTGAGAATTTTTTTATGTTTTTTGTTACTTGTTTTCCCTCTTTTAACTCTAGCCATATATTATCCTCTGACACTATAAGGCATGTATGATTTAACAATCTTAGCATCCTGTTTGGACATTATCGTAGTACCTCTTTGCTTTCTTATTTGTGAATTTGTTCTTTTGATCATTCCATGTCTTTTTCCAGCTTGAGGCATTTTTACTTTTCCTTTAGCTGTGATTTTAAATCGTTTTTTTGCTGAGCTTTTTGTTTTTAATTTTCCCATGAGTAATGGTATATACTAAAAAAAAAACTAATCACAATAAAATAAATAAATTATATTGGCTGGATAATCATCGTCATTTGCCTGCCCTCCATTTTCGAGGGTTGTTCGACTTTTCCCGCCTTTTTTGTATCTTCTATGATACGTTTTATTAAGTTATTAGCGGCCTCCATATGCTCCATTTCTCTACCCTTGAATCTTATAGTAAACTTAACTTTATCACCTTTTACTAAAAATTTATCAGCAGCTTTAATTTTAAAATTATAATCATGTGTGTCAGTTCTAGGTCTAAGTTTAATTTCTTTAAGGTTGATGATCTTCTGTTTTTTTTTTGCTTGACTTGCTTTTTTTTGTAATTCGTATTTATATTTGCCGTAATCTATAATTTTGCATACAGGTGGCTTTACATTTGGTGCTATTTCAATCAAATCTAAACCAACTTCTTGAGCTCTGTTTATGGCTTCTCCAATCGGGACAACACCAATATTCTCTCCCTCATGAGTTATTAGCTGAACTTCATTTGATCTTATTTTATTATTAACTCTTGGTTTTCTCATTAATTTTATTTTGAGACTATGGATGGCATCTTGGTTTCTTCTGACAAAACTTTTATTACCTCTGTGAGCTTCATTACTTCTTGCTTATCACTTCCAAGTCTTCTGATAGTAACTGACTTTGATTTAGATTCTTTTGCACCACAGATTAATAAGATAGGTAATTTTGATAACGAATGATCTCGTATTTTATAGTTAATTTTTTCATTTCTATCATCAATAATAGATCTTATTTTGTTTTTTGCAAGTAGGTTAATAACCTCTTTTCCATAATTATTTTGCTCATTTGATATCGGCAAAACTCCTACTTGAATAGGTGACAACCATATAGGTAATTTTCCAGAATAGTTTTCAATTAAAATTCCAACAAAACGTTCTATTGAACCTAACATTGCCCTATGTAACATCACTGGTACTTTTTTTGATCCATTAGAATCTATGTATGTAGAGTTTAGCCTTTTTGGTAAATTTAAATCAATTTGCAAGGTTCCACATTGCCAATCCCTGCCAATCGCATCCCTTAAAACAAATTCAATTTTTGGACCATAAAAAGCTCCCTCACCTTTATTAATTTCGTATTTAATTCCAGATACTTTGATGGCTTCTAATAATGCTTTTTCTGATTTATCCCAAATTTCATCGTCTCCAACTCTTATTTTTGGTCTATCTGCGTACTTTAAAATCACATCATTAAATCCAAAGGCTTTATATATTTGTAATATTAATTTTGTAACTTTGACAGACTCTTCAGTGACTTGTTCCTCGGTACAAAATATATGTGCATCATCTTGAGTAAACCCTCTTACTCTCATTAACCCATGCAAAGATCCTGATGGTTCATATCTATGTACTTTTCCAAACTCAGAAATTTTTATTGGTAAATCTTTATAACTCTTTAAACCCTGATTATAAATTTGACAATGACCAGGACAATTCATGGGTTTGATTGCGAAAGTTCTCTCATCTGGAGTTTCAGTAGTATACATATAATCCTTAAATTTTTCCCAGTGACCTGATTTTTCCCATAGTGACTTATCAAGTATTTCAGGTGTATTTACTTCTTGGTAACCAGCATTGATTTGCGTTTCTCTGATAAACGTTATTAAAGACTGAAATAAATTCCAACCTTTTTTATGCCAAAAAACTGCACCTGGACTTTCTTCTTGAAAATGAAACAAGTCCATAGACTTCCCAATTTTTCTATGATCTCTCTTTTCCGCCTCCGATATGCGTTCTAAATATAAATCTAATTCCTTTTTTTTTCTCCAACAAGTTCCATATATTCGTTGAAGCATTTGATTTTTTGAGTCACCTCTCCAATATGCACCTGCGACCTTCATTAATTTAAAAGCTTTTCCAATTTTACCCAAGCTTGGTAAATGTGGTCCTCTACACAAATCATGCCATTTACCATGATAGTAAATTGATATTTCTTCTTTAGGTGGGATACTATCAATAATCTCTGCCTTGTAATGTTCGCCTATACTTTTAAAATGATCTATAGCTTTAGCTCTGTCCCAAACTTCTCGTCTTGTAGGAGGATCACTGTCTATAATTTCATACATTTTTTTCTCAATCTTTGCTAGATCATCCTTTGTAAACGGTTCATCTCTTGCAAAATCATAATAAAATCCATTTTCTATTACCGGTCCTATTGTTACTTGAGTTCCTGGATAAAGTTCCTGAACAGCCATTGCCATTGTATGAGCCGAGTCATGTCTTATTAACTCCAAGGCATAATCATCATCGATGGTTATTATTTTAATTTTTGCATCTTTTTCAATGATTGTGCTTAAATCTTTAAAATCATTGTCCACCTTAATTACGAGAGCCTTTTTAGACAGTGAAGGACTTATGCTCTTAGCAATTTCTTCACCAGTTATAGGTTTTTTATAATTAATTTTTTTTCCATCATCTAATGTAATTGAAGGCATATAAGTTTCTAAACTAATGAGTTATAAATTTCTAGTGTTTTTGAGCACATCCTGTCTTTCGAGTAATTTTCCAATACATTTTTTCTACCTTGTCTTCCAATTGCGTCTAAAACTTTTTTATCTAATTTTGTAATCATTTCAATCGAATTAGCTAATTCTGAAACACTCTCACTTCTAAATAACCAACCTGTTTTTTCAGGAATAATAGTTTCAGTAGATCCTCCAAGATTACTGGCTAATATTGGTTTTTCCATAGATTGAGCTTCAACACTCACCCTCCCAAAGGCCTCTGGTTCAATTGAGGATGATACTATTAAATTAGAAATTGAGTAAGCTACTGGCATTTTATTAATTCCATGAGCTATTTTAAGTGTATTTTTTAAGTTGTATTTGTTCACCATATTTATTAACTCATCTCTATATTTTTTTCTACCTTGGTCACTACCAATAACCAAAGCAAAGCAATTTTCAAATTTGTTACTAGTTTTAAGAAAGTTAATAGCTTCAATAAATAATTTTTGACCTTTCCAGTATGTTAATCTGCCTGGCAATAGTATTAAAAATTTATCTTTTGGAATTTGCAAAAAATCTTTTAATTTGTTTTCTTCAGTCTCTGAAACATTTTTATTTGAGAAATAATTAGTATCAATACCCCTTTTTATAACTGATATTTGTTTTTCTGTTTTGTAATTTTTATAAATATGATTTAAAATGTAATCAGATCCTGCGATTACATGATTAGTTCTAAGCATAACTGAATTATAAAATAGTTTAATATTAGATTTAAAATTGTAAGTACCGTGAAAAGTAGAAACTAACGGAATATTAGTTAATTTACAGGCAAAATAAGCAGACCACGCTGGTCCTCGGCTTCTCACATGACATATATTTATACTTTTAAATAAAATTAAAAATAAAATTACAAAAATATTAAAAAATATCATAAAAAAATTTTTTGAGACCGGCCAATTTAAAATACCTATTTTGTTTCTATCTATTAAATTTAATAAATTACCCCCTGATGTAAGTATAAATGATTTGTGACCAATACGAGCTAAATACTCAGCAATGTGCAGGCAACCAGTTTCAGCTCCACCAATATCCATTCGAGGTATGATTTGTAATAATTTAATTTTTTTTGTCATAAATTAAGTGTTAATCATATATCATGATATTTATTTATGACAAAAAATAAGTACTATTTTTATAATACCAATGACGGGAAAAAAATTAGATATATATATAATAAATCAAAATCAAAAATAGTAATAATTTTTCTGCACGGTATGATGTCTGATATAAACGGAAAAAAAGTTAAATATATTTATAAACTCAGCAAAAAATTAAATATAAATTTTTTAGCTTTTGATTTATTAGGTCATGGAAAATCCTCAGGAAATTTTTTAGATTTTGGGATTAGTGATTGGTATGGCCAATCAAAAGAAATTATAAAAAGCTTAGTTAAAAATAAAAAAATAATTTTAATCGGATCTTCAATGGGTGGATGGATTGGAATTTTATTACTAAAAAAATTAAAGAATATAATAGCATTTATTGGTATAGCGGCAGCTTACGATTTTACTGAAAAAAAGATGTGGAAAAATTTTTCTCCCAAAATAAAAAAAAAAATATCAAATGGAAAAGTACATTATTTGAAAAATAGTTATGGTGGTTATTATCCTATCTCTATTAATCTTATTAGAAATAGCAAAAAATATTTACTTAAAGAAAAAAAAATTAATTTAAAAATACCTATAAAATTAATAACCGGTCAAAAAGATAAGGTTGTTTCATTTCAAGACACATTAGATATGAATATGATTTTAAATAGTAAAGATAAAAAAATTTTTTTACAAAAAGATGGTGATCACTCACTATCTAAAATACAAGATCTTAAAAGAATAAAAGAAATAATTTTAGATATTCTTAAAAATATAATCTAAGCCATGCTTATATGTAGGAAATTTTAGGTTTACACCCAAAGATTCTTTAATTTTTTTATTTGATACTCTTTTATTATCCTTGTAAAATTCAGAAAGTATTTTGTTTTCAATTTGATTAAATTCAATTTCTGGAAAATTATAATCTTTATTTAATAATTGACATGCATACTTAATTACATCAACGTATTTAGTAGGTAAATCATCGCATACATTATAAATTTGATTATCTTTTAAATTCTCAAATGATTTTATCAACGTTTCGATTATATCATCAATATATATTCTTGAAAAATAGTTATCTTTACCTTTTATGACACGAATTTGATTATTATTAATCCTGTTAAATACATTATTTTTTTTTGAATAAATGCCAGATAATCTAAAAATTCTTAATTTTTTTAATTTTAGAAGATTTTTTTCAGCAGAAAGTCTTTTTTTGCCTAAAGTGGTTTGTGGTTTTGTAATTGAATTTTCATCGACCCATTTACCATCATGATTTCCGTATACACTTGTGGAAGATAGGTAACCAAGCCATTTAAGATTTTTTGACTCATTGATAATATTTTTAAAATTTTTTAAAACAAAATTTTCGTATGGTGGTGGTAGAGATATTAATATATGAGTTGATTCGATTACTTTTTTAATAATTTCTTTATCAATATAACCTTCATTTATTTTATAATAATTCTCAACATCTTTGCAATGTGATCTACTAATTAAAGAAATATTATGGAAATTTTTTTTCTTAAGCTCACTTATTAAATTTTTTACTGTTTGACCTAATCCAAAACAAAATAACTTCAAATATCTTAACCAGCTTTCGTATCTATTTTGTTTTTAGTAATTGGGTGCTCAATTTTATCTAACATCTCAATTGGACATACTTGAATAAAATAATTAATATTTTCTTCCCAATTATCTAAAATGTTCTTTGCAAAAGAAGATTTAGTATTAACCTGGTGCTTTGTTATTAGATCTTTTAGAAGGTCCTCCCAATAACTAATCTCAATTTTATTCCAAACAACAGTTTTAGAATTAATAATATTTTGTATTTTGTTTTTTGGATCAAAGACAAATGCCATACCTCCAGTCATCCCTGCTGCAAAATTATCTCCTACATCACCTAATATAACTACATTTCCACCCGTCATATATTCACATGCATTAGTACCCACTCCCTCCGTAACGGCATTGGCTCCTGAATTTCTAACAGCAAATCTCTCTCCGGCCTGACCAGCTGCAAATAAGTTACCAGATGTAGCGCCATATAAAACTGTATTTCCAATAATTGTGTTTTGGTTGGTTTCCAAATTTGATAATTTTGACGGCCTAACAACTAGTGTTGCTCCTGATAAACCTTTTCCTACATAATCATTACAATCACCAATGACGTTTATCTTAATACCTAATACTGCAAAGGCGCCTAAAGATTGTCCGGCAGACCCACGTAAAGTGATATTGATTTGATCTTTTGATAATTTTCTTTCACTGTATTTCGTAGTTAACAAAGATGATAATCTCGCTCCAATGGTTCTGTCAGTATTTTTAACATTATAAGTAATTTCTATCTTTTGGCCTTTTTCTATCAAATGCCCGGTATCTTTTATAATTTTTTCATCAAGTGTGTCGGGCACAGTGTTTCTTAATTTATCTTTGCAGAACCTTGGGTTATCTCCTGGATCTGCTTGTACTAAAAGGGGGTTAAAATCTAAGTCATCGAGGTTCTCGGAGCCCTTTGAAACCTGTGCTAATAAATCAGTTCTACCGATTATTTCGTTTAATGACTTAAAACCTAATGAAGCTAGGATTTCTCTAACTTCTTCAGCTATGAATGAAAATAAATTTACGACCTTTTCAGGCGTGCCTACAAACTTTGCCCTTAAACTCTCTTTTTGTGTACATATCCCAACAGGACATGTATCTGAATGACATTGTCTAACCATGATGCATCCCATGGCAATTAGACTGGTGGTAGCTATACCAAACTCGTCTGCACCCATCATTGCTGCCATAACCACATCTCTTCCTGTTTTGATACCTCCATCAGTTCTTAATACCACGTTATGTCTTAAACCATTTAAAGTTAAAATTTGATTAGTTTCAGTTAATCCCATCTCCCAAGGTAAACCTACATATTTTACACTAGTCTGTGGAGTTGCACCTGATCCTCCATTATGTCCACTAATTAGAATAATATCTGCTTTTGCTTTAGCAACTCCTGCAGCAATAGTGCCAACTCCATTTGATGCAACTAGTTTTACACCAACACGAGCAGTTGGGTTAATTTGTTTTAAATCGTATATTAGCTGAGCTAGATCTTCAATTGAATAAATATCATGATGAGGAGGAGGTGATACTAGTGTTACTCCAGTAGTTGAGTATCTTAATTTAGAAATATATTTAGAAACTTTGAAACCAGGTAGTTGTCCACCTTCTCCGGGTTTTGCTCCCTGGGCAATTTTAATTTCAATTTCATTACAATTATTTAAATATTTTGCTGTTACACCAAATCGTCCTGAGGCAACCTGCTTTACTCTTGAGTTTGCACTATCACCGTTTTCCATTTTTTTAAATCTAGTTTCATCCTCGCCACCTTCCCCGCTACAAGATGCTCCTCCTATTCTATTCATTGCGATAGCTAAAGCTTCATGTGCTTCTTTGGACAATGCTCCCATAGACATGCTTCCAGAACCAAATCTTTTTCGTATATCAGTAATTGATTCGACCTGATCTATAGATATAGAATTTTTTTTTGATTTAAAATCTAACAAGTCTCTTAAATGAATTGGTGGAAAACTTTGGACTTCCTCGGAATATTTCTTATATGATCTGTAAGAATTTTTCGTCACAGCATTTTGTAACATATGAATAGTCTTTGCTTGATAACCATGTAATTCCCCATCTTTTCTATATTTATAGATACCTCCGATTGGTAACGATATGATATTTTCTCTAAAAGTTTTTTCATGTTGATTAAGCATCATTTTTTCAATCCCACTTATACCTATGCCAGAAATTCTTGACTCTAAACCTGGAAAATACTCCGCTACTAATGCTCTGCTTAGACCAAGTGATTGAAAGTTAAGTCCGCCCCTATAAGAACTTATAACTGATATACCCATTTTAGACATTATTTTTAACAAGCCGTTATTTATCGCTAGAACATATCTATTAACGCAATCGTTAAAGGTTAATTTACCAAACAGTCCTTTATTATATCTCTGAAATATTGAGTCGATTGCTAAATATGGATTAACTGTAGTTGCTCCAGCCCCAATTAGAACAGCAAAATAATGAGTATCAATACACTCAGAAGACTTTATATTAAGTGAGATAAATTTTCTTAATCCCAGATTCGTCAAATGTGATTGTATGGCCCCTGTAGCCAATATCATTGGTATAGAGATACTATTTTTCGAGACTTTTTCATCAGTAAGAACTAAGTGCTTTGCTCCCTCACGCACATAATTTTCTGCTTCAAGCCTAATTCTATCAATTTCTTTTTTGAGATCATTTTTACTTTGTATTTCGTAACTACAGTCAATAACTTTTATATCTTTTTTAAATATTTCAAAAACTTTTTTAAATTGAGAATTGGTTAAAACTGGACTGCTTAATAAATAACTTTTTTGCTCTGTAAGTTTGTCATCTAATATATTCTCTAAATTTCCAAACCTCGTGTTTAAAGACATAACTCTATTTTCTCTTAAGGAGTCGATTGGTGGATTAGTTACCTGGCTAAAATTTTGTCTGAAAAAGTTAGACAGGGGTCGATATTGACTAGACAGTACAGCTATCGGGGTATCATCACCCATAGATCCTACTGCCTCTTTTTGATCTTCGACCATCGGATGCAAAATGATTTCAAGATCTTCAATGGTTAATCCAGCTAAAAATTGTCTTTGCCTTAATTCATTACCCTCAAATATATTAAACTCTTTTAAAGATTTAAAATATTTATCAAGTTCAATATGATTATTTGCAAATTTTTTAAATATACTGTTATTTGATAGTTTATCTTTAATTTTTATATCATCAAAATATTTACCTTTTTCAAGATCTAATGAAATCATTTGACCGGGTCCTACTCTACCTCTATGCAAAATATTATTTTCATCTATTTGTACCATTCCCGTTTCAGATCCAGCAAAAATCATTTTATCTTTCGTAATAGTATATCTTAAGGGTCTTAACCCGTTTCTATCTGATGCTGCAATAATCCATTTACCATCATATGCAGCTATAGCTGCTGGACCGTCCCATGGCTCAATAACAGAGTTTAAATAATTATACATATCTCTATGGGTTTTTGGGATTATTTTGCTCTTTTTAGACCATGCCTCTGGGATCACCATCATTTTGGCTATTGGCAATGTACGACCAGATCTAACAAGTAATTCAAATGTTGCGTCTAGAGAAGCTGTGTCTGAATTATTAGATTTAATTACAGGCTTTATGTCGTTGATATTTTTTATTAAATTGTTTTCAAACCCAGCTTCATGAGTTTTCATCCAATTTACATTTCCTTTCAATGTATTTATCTCCCCGTTATGAGCTAAAACTCTGAAGGGTTGAGCTAGTTCCCATGATGGAAATGTATTTGTAGAAAATCTTTGGTGAAATATTGCAAATCTAGAGGTAAATCTATCATCAAGTAAATCTGGATAAAAATCTGAAATATTTTCAGCCAGAAACATACCTTTATAAATTACTGACTTTGAACTTAATGAACAAATATAAAAATCATTTAATTGTTCATTTAGAGCTTTTTTTTCAATTTTTTTTCTTACTACAAAAAGCTTAGTCTCTATATCAGTAAAATCTTTATCTTTTTTATCAAAGGCAAAAATAATTTGTTCAATTTCGGGTCTGGTATCATTAGCTTTTTGTCCAAGTACTTTTGCATTTACCGGAACCTGTCTCCAACCAAAGATATAAAAATTATTGTTTAATAACTCCTGTTCAACAATTGACCTGCATCTTTCTTGACTACCATAATTACTTCTTGGTAAAAATATCATTCCAACGCATAATTTCTGATTTTCGAGTAATTCATGACCTGTTTCTTTGATTTCTTCCTTAAAGAAATCTTTATTAAATTCTATATGCAAACCAGCGCCATCCCCTGTTCTACCATCAGCATCTACAGCTCCTCTGTGCCAAACGGCCTTTAGAGCATCAATACCATTAATTACAACTTCTCTTCTACTTTTGCCATTTGTTGAAGCAATGAATCCTACGCCACAGGCGTCATGATCGGTTACTTTTACAAAATTATCTTCAA
>PAFP01000020.1 GCA_002704185.1 Candidatus Pelagibacter sp. | reverse complement strand
TTTTTTTTGAATGAACATTTATAAAATTTTTTTCATCGATTGAAGTAATTAAAAATTTAGTTTTATATGTACCAATATCTAATGCACCTATTAATTCATTTTTACTCATTTTTAGTTATAACTATTCTATTCTTTATCCTCATATCTAATATTTTAATATCTTTTTTTTGTTTCAGGATTTTGTAAGCTAAAGATAATTGTTGATCAAGGTTATGTCTCCCTAGTTGTATTTTAACTTCATCTATAAACAAATCCCATCGTTTTGAGTCCAGAAACTTTATATGTCTAATTTTATTACTTAATTTGGGATGATTATTTAATGATGAAAAAATATTTTCTAAATTTTTTTTACTATAATCCCCTGATAAAAATGGTATTCCTGTTTTATCTGTAATTTTTGTTTTTGTTTTTACTAAATTAGAGTTTAAAAAAAAGTAGTTATTATTATATTTATAATAAGCAATGGGTTGTATTTCATCTATAAAAATTAATATTTGATTTGGATATTTTTTTTTTATTTTGTAATTATTTACCCAATAACTTTTAAATAATAAATTATTTAAATGATGATAATTAAAAGATAAAAGGCTTTTTTCATTTAAATAATTTGATACTTGATTTTTTACTTCAATTTCTAGTAAATTTGAGTTTTTAAAAACTATTTTTTCAATCCTAAAAATTTTAAAAATATCTTTGTCGGTATTGTAGGTTGTTAATAAGATAAAAAATAAAAATAATAGTATTAATTTTTTTTTCTTACTTTTTAATAGAAGCATCTTTTAACAATTGAGTAATTAAATTTAAAAAATTTAAACCTTCGTACTCTGCTATTTCAGGCACTAAAGACAACTTGGTCATGCCTGGTTGAGTATTAGTTTCTAGAATGTAAATTTTTCCATCTCTCATTATTCGAAAATCAGATCTTGTAACTCCTCTACATCCAATAATTTTATGAGCTTTAAGTGACAAAAAGTTAACTTTTTTGTATATTTTTTTTTTAAGTTTAGCAGGCATAATATGTTGCGTTTTAGCTTTTGAACTGTATTTGGCTTTATAATCATAAAATTCTCTTTTTGGTTTTATTTCAATTGCTCCTAAGGATTTGTTATTTAAAACTGCAGCTTGTACCTCTTTTCCAATGATAAACTCTTCTTGTATTAAAATTTTGAATTTTTTTAACAAGGTATTTATTTGTACTAAATTTTTATAATTTAAATTATCATAAATTTTCACTCCTACACTTGAGCCTTCATTAATAGGTTTAATTACAAATTTTTTTTTTGATATTATGTTTTGTAAGTCTTTGATTTTTTTAATAATTTTATATTTAGGTGTTAAAATACTATTTTTTATAAATATTTTTTTAGATAAAACCTTATCCATAGCGATTCTAGAAGCATTAGGTCCAGAATGTGTATAGGGAATCTTTAACTTTTCAAAAATCTTTTGTATTTGTCCATCTTCACCAAACTTGCCATGCAAACAATTAAAAATTATATCCGGCTTAAATTTTTTAATTTTTTTTATTATGTTGTCTTGTGGATCATATTTTATCACATTAAATTTATTTTCTTTTAAAATATTGAAACATGCTTTACCAGTTTGAATACTAATATCTCTTTCTTTTGATCTACCNCCTAAAACAACTAATATTTTTTTATTATTTATCACCTATAACCTTTATCTCTAAGCGAAGTTTTATATTGTATTTTATTTTTACCTTTTCAATGGTTTGGGAAATCAATTTTTCAATATTTTTTGACTCTGCATTCAAAGAATTATCTATAAAATTGCAATGTTTATCAGAAAATTTAGCTCCATTAAAATTTAATTTATCACATCCTGCTCCCTTAATAAGCTCCCAAGCCTTAACTTTGTTTGATGGATTTAAAAAAGTACTGCCACTTGTTTTTATTTTTTCTGGCTGTGAATTTGTTTTTTTTTTTATAAAATTATTCATTTTATGTTTAACATTATCGTAACTTGACTTTTTTATTTTGAATTTAATCTGAGTAATGACAAAGTTTTTTGGAATATTTGTTTTTCTATATTTAAACTTTAACTTATTAATAGGAATAATTTTTTTAAATCCATTAAAGTTATATCCAATAATCTCATGAATTATTTGAGAAAATTCATGTTCGAAGCATCCTGCGTTCATTATAACACCTCCTGCAAGATTACCTGGTATACATGATAAGAATTCAAATCCAGTAATATTATTTTTTAATGCAAAATAACTTAGTTCTTTTTTAAGGGATGCAGCTCCACAAACTAAATACTTCTTATCACTTGAATAATTGATACCTCTAAATTTACTACTTAACTTTATGAGTTTACCGCTGAAGCCTTTATCCCTGAATAAAATATTTGAGCCAGAACCAAGTACAAAAAAATTTTTCTTATTTTTGTTTTTTAAATAATTGGACAAATGCAATTCACTTTCAGCGATAAAAACATTACTTGCGAGTCCACCAGTTCCTATCCAACAATATTTTTTCAAATCTAAATTTTTTATATTACTAACTTGCTGATACATACTTTTGATAATTTTTTGATATATTTTTCATCCATGAACTTATAGTACCTGCTCCCATCCCGATAACTATTTCATTTGCTTTCAAGTTGTTTTTTAAAAATAATTCAATATCTTTAGCAGATTTTACTATAATTACATTTTTTTCAGAATTCTTAATGATATCTTTTGCAAGTTTATCTTGAGTTAAACTATTTTTTTTTTCACCAGCTGCATAAATAGGGCAAAGCAACACTAGATCTGAATTAGTGAAACTTTTTGTAAAATCGTTATATAAATATTTGATTCTTGAGTATCTATGTGGCTGAAAGATAGAAATAATTTTTCTATTTNTAAAATTCGATTTGCAAGCCTTTAAAACTGCTTGGATTTCAGTTGGATGATGCGCATAATCATCAAAAATTTTAATACTTCTTAAATTTAAAAGTTGTGTCATCCTTCTTTGTACACCTTTAAATTCTTTTAAAGATTTTTTTATAGAATTAATATTTATTCCTATCGACAACGCAAGTGCAATACTAGCTGTTGCATTAAGAACATTATGAATTCCAATTAAATTAATTATAAATTTTTTTATTGTAATTTTTTTTTTCTTTTGTGATATTTTCAAGTCAAAACTCATACCCATATCTTTATTTTTTACATTTATGATTTGAAAATCTGATACTTTATTAAAGCCGTAAGTTAATATATTTTTACTTTTATTTTTATTTGCAATTTTTAACAATTTTTTATCGTCAGAACAGACTATTGATTTTCCAAGCAAAGCAGTTGACTGTATGAATCTTTCAAATTGTGAAGTTAAATTAAACATATTTTTATAATAATCCATATGTTCACAGTCAATATTACTTACTATAGAGAAAAGTTTTTTAAATTCTAAAAAACTCCCATCTGACTCATCTGCTTCAACAACTGCCCAGTCATCTTTACCCAATTTAGCATTTGTATTTATTGAATTAAGAATTCCCCCATTTATAATAGTAGGATTAAATTTTGAATCATTCAAAATTGTGGAAACTAGCGAAGTAATAGTTGTTTTTCCGTGAGATCCCGTAATTACAATATTTTTTTTTAATGAAAGCAAGTGTGCTAACATTTCTGCTCTTTTTAAAATTAATATTTTATTTTTTTTTGCAGCTACCAATTCTCTATTATTTTTTTTTATTGCTGAAGAAATCACTAATATTTTAACCTTATTTACGTTTTTTTCTTTATGGGAAAAATAAATTTTGATTTTATTTTTTTTTAATCTCTCTGTATTTTTACTCTTACTTACATCTGTACCCTGAACAGTATAACCTAAATTTTTCATTATTAGCGCAATACCACTCATACCTATTCCGCCGATACCGACAAAATGAATAATGTCATTTTTATTTATATTAAAATTCATATTTTATTAATAAAATTTGTGAACACTTTTAAGCTATCAAATTTGTGTAAATTTTGTAAATTATTTGATTTTTGTTTAATATCATCTTGTTTCGATGTTAAAAAGTTTTTTAAAGTAAGATACAAATTTTTTTCTATATGAAGGTCTTGGTTTATTAAATAAGCACACTCGTTATCTGCGTAATATTTAGCATTTAGATATTGATGATTATCTAATGATGATGGTAATGGAATGGTAATAAATGGAATTCCAATAATGCTTAACTCCGCCAAAGTAGAAGATCCTGCTCTACAAATTACTAAATTAGTTTTTTCATAAAATTTTTCTATGTTGGGCTCAAATGAAAAAATTTCATATTTGAAATTGAAGCTATTAGTAAATTTAGAATAATTACTTTTTAAAAAATCAATATCATTTTCATTACATTGATGAAAAATATTAATTTTATACTTTTCATTTAGTAATTTCCCTAAAACTTCAGGTACTACTTTTGAAAAAATTTTTGCACCTTGACTACCTCCAAGTATCATTAAATTAAAAAAATTATTTAAATTCTGTGGGATAAAATATGAAATTTTAAAAAAATTTTTTCTCACTAATTGACCAATAAATTCTGTTTTAAAAAAATTTTCATTTTTTAAACCAATTGGTAATTTGTAACCAGTAAAAATTTTTAATGCAGATTTTGAAAAAAATTTATTTACTCTCCCCATTACCGAATTAGTTTCATAAATAATGTATTTAATTTTCAAAATTTTACTAATAGCTAATACTGAAAAGGATACATAACCCCCGCACCCTATTACCAAATCTGGTTTGAATTTTTTTAATATACAGAAAGATTGGATAGAAGATTTTAAAATTAAAAATATATTTAATATTTTTTTTATTATATTTTTATCTTTATATGGACTAGATGCGTCTATTATTTTAAAATTAATATTTAAATTTTTTATATAATTTTCCACTCTATTATCTGTAACCAATAGAATGCTGTTACCACTTACTTCTAAACCTTTATATAAAGATACCATTGGAAAAATATGACCACCGGTACCACCTGCAGCTAACAAAACTTTTTTCATATTCTTTTCCTGGTTAAGTTTAATATTAAACCAAATATTATTAATGAACTAATTAAGGATGAACCTCCATAACTAAATAGTGGAAAAGTTATACCTGTGGTTGGAAGAATATTTATAGTTACTCCTAAATTTATTAACGTTTGCAATAAAATAGCACTTATTAAACCTATTAATGCAATTTTTCTGAACTTGTCGTTATTATTTTGTGAAATAGAAAATACTCTTAATGCCAAAATTAAAAAAACTAGAATTATTAAAATAATCGCGGCAATTCCGAATTCTTCTGCTATCACTGCTAAAACATAATCAGTATGAGCCTCTGGAACATTAGATTTTAAATTTCCCTCACCTATACCTTGTCCAAAAAAACCTCCATTTTTAATTGCATTTAATGCCTTTTGGGATTGAAAACTTGTTGTAGAAGAATTTATCCAAACATCTAATCTGCTAAATATATATAAAAATTTATCTTTGAAAATAAATAAAGCTGAAATCATTATTGAAACTGAGAATATAGATATTAAAAAAATTAAAATAAAGTTAATTCCGGAAATAAACATCAATATAAACCATATTATTAAAAGTATTAACGATTGGCTATAATCTGGTTGTGAAATTAAGAAAAATACTAAAAAGAAAGTAATTAATCCAGAAAAAAAATATTTAATTTTCTTTACATTTTCATCACAAATAAACTTGGATATATATAAAATATAAAATGGCTTAATAAATTCTACTGGTTGAATTCTAAAATTTTTGATTTCAATCCATCTTTTTGCACCTTTAACCTCTATGCCAAAAAAAAATACTGAAATTAACAAAATAGATGTTATTAAAAAAAAAATATTACTATAGGTTTTTAAAAATTGATCATTAAATATAGAAAAAATTATTAATCCCAATATACCTAGAGTCATAAAAATTAAATGTTTCTTAAACAATATAGAGCTATCATTATATAATTTTGTGGATGCAATACTGTATGTAGATACGTATGAGAAAAAAATACTAATGACTATTAATACAAGTAGAGAAATAACTATCAATTTATCTAAGCTTCTCCACCATATTGCTAAAAAATTTGTACTATATCTACTAAATAGCATTTATTAATTTTTTAAATTGATTACCTCTAACCTCAAAATTTTTATATTGATCATAAGATGCTGCTCCAGGACTTAATAAAACAGTAAATTTAGTTTTATCTTTATCTAAATTATTTAAGTACTTTTTTTTTACATATTTAATTGCTAGATTCATTTTTTTACAATATTTATGATTAATTTTATATTTTTTGAATTTGTTTTTTAGAAAATTAGATTTATTTCCTATAATTAAGATTTCATATATAGTATTTTTCTCTTTTTTTAGATTCCATTTATCTCCCTTTTTTAAAAGTCCTCCACAAATTAAAATAATATTATTATATTTTAATAAAGAGTATTTTAACGATGCTAAATTTGTGGACTTTGAGTCATTTACAAAAATTAAATTATTTTTTTTCTTACATAGCTCATTTCTATGAGGCAATTGGTAATCTTTTTCACTAAAATTAAAATTTATAACACCGTAATCTGATAGTAATTTTTTCAAGAAAAATTTTTTTTTACTTACATTATTTTTAAATCTCGCGCATCTCAAATATTTTCTAGATAATTTCTCATAAAGTTTGTTTGAGCTAAAATCATTGATCAAACAATTTTTTTTACATTCTACAAAATTAAATATTTTTAATTTTGTTTTTATATATTTCATCAAAGTTTTATGTCTATCTAAATGATCGGGTGAAATATTTAATATAATGGCTTTGTTTAATTTTATAATTTTTGAGTAGTCTATTTGGTAAGAGGAAAGTTCTATTATAAAAATTGTATTTTTATAATTTATATTATTTAATACTGGAGTACCATAATTTCCAACAATTACAGATTTAACCTTATTTTTTTTAAGAATTTTAAATAACAATTTACAGTATGAAGATTTGCCATTAGTTCCGGTGACACCTATTATTTTATTTGTGTGATGAAGATGTGTCGAAAAAATATCTAAATCCGTAAATATTTTTTCTTTATTTTTTTTAAAAAAATTTGAATATTTATGATTATAAATATTTATACCGGGACTTAAAAATATAAAATCTGGTTTATAATGAATTATATTTTTTAGATAATATGTATTTCTTAATTTTTTCTTATCATCAGAAATTTTTATATTTGCTATAATTTTTTTTTTTATAAAGAAATTTTTTAATGACATACCTGTTTTGCCATACCCATATATTAAAATATTTTTTTCATTAAAATCTGATAAAGCAAGCATTATCTTAGTTTTAAAGTTGATAATGCTATTAGAACTAAAATTATTGAAATAATCCAAAATCTAATGACAATAGTTGATTCTGCCCACCCTTTTTTTTCAAAATGATGATGAAGAGGCGCCATTTTAAAAACTCTTTTCCCAAAGAACTTAAATGAAAATACTTGAATAATAACCGATAGAGCTTCTAACACAAATAGCCCTCCAGCAATAAATAAAGCAATTTCATGTTTTGTTATTAAACTCACAGTTCCTAATAACCCGCCCAATGCTAATGAACCTGTATCACCCATGAAAATTTTTGCGGGTGGAGCGTTATACCACAAAAATCCTAAACATGCGCCTACAGTTGCTCCCAAGACAATACAAACTTCTGAAATGTTTTTAATATTAATTAATTTTAAATAGTCTGAAAATATTGCATTTCCGACTAGGTAAGTAATTAATATAAATGTGAGTGTTACTAATATTACTGGAACAGTAGCTAAGCCATCTAATCCATCAGTTAAGTTCACTGCATTTGAAGACCCAACAATTACAATAATTGCAAATGGTAAATAAAAATATCCTATATCGAAAATTAAATTTTTGTAAAATGGAATGCTTAACAAATATCGTTGATCAGCATTAATAGAAATAGAAATAAGATAAAATATCATTACACTAAATATGATTTGAAATAATAATTTAAGATAAGCATTTATGCCTTTTGAGTCTTTCCTTTTAATTTTTAAAAAATCATCAAAGAAACCTATTAAAGCAAACGATAAAACTGAAAAAATAGAAATCAGAACAAAAATATTTTCAATATCTGACCATAAAAATGTTGAAACAATTATAGCTATGATTATTAAAATCCCTCCAAAAGTAGGTGTACCTTTTTTTTTTACAATGTGGGAAATAGGACCGTCATATCTTATCGGTTGATCAAAATAAGGTGATGATTTTAGGTAACTAATAAATGGTTTGCCAAAATACAAAACAAAAAGCAAAGATGTAAAAATCGCAATTCCAGTTCTAAATGTAATATAGCTAAACACATTTAAAAAAGAGTAATTTTCAGATAAGGATAAAAATAAGTCATTTAACATTGTAAATCCTCTTTGATAAAATTTTATTTAAACCGGTTCCATTAGAACCTTTAAACAAATAAATAGCATTATCTACAAAAAGATCATCTAAAGATTTATCCAAAGAAGTAATATTTGGGAAATAAATACCTCTTTTTTCAAATTTCAAATTTTTAAATGTTAATTTTGTTTTTGTTCCCACGCAATATACTTTTTTTACTGAAGTTTGATTAATATACTTTGCTAAATCACAATGAAATTTATATGATAAATTACCTAACTCTAACATATCTCCTAAAAATATATATTTATTTTTATATCTTGTTATATTTAGAGTTGAAAACCTGTTTATAGATTGCTTTACTGAGTGTGGATTAGAATTATAACTATCATCAATAATTGCTATTTTTTTCTTTTTAATTTTTATTTTAACAATGTTTCCTCTTCCTTTAATGTTGGAAAACTTTGATATTTTTTTTAACATTTTTTTTTTATTAAGTTTCAAAATATTTAAAACTGAAAAAACAATTAAAATATTACTAATAAATATTTCAGATTTATCTTTTACATCAAAATTTATAATTTTATTATTTTCTTCTATATAGCATCTATTCTTTATAATTTTTTTAAATTTTATGTCTGCATTATTATGAATACCAAATGAAACAATTTTAATTTTATTTTTTTTTGCAACCTTTTTTAATTCATTAAAGTATTTACAGTCTGCATTTAAAATTATGTAACCAAATTTTTCAATATTTTTAATAATCTCTGACTTAGCTTTAAATATGTTTTTTAAAGATTTTAAAGGTCCTATATGGGCTGGAGCAATATTGGTAATTATTCCAATATATGGTTTTAAAATTTTCGATAAAAAGTCTATTTCCCCGAGTTTATTCATTCCTAGTTCATAAAAATTGTAACTTGAATTAGCAGGCTGATTTAAAATACTTAACGGTAAACCAATTTTATTATTAAAAGATTTAGGAGATTTGTACGTAGTTGAATAACTTGATAAAAAAAAATATAACATTTCCTTCACGGTAGTTTTACCGCAGCTACCTGTAATACCTAACAAAATACCTTTTAACTTTTTCCTTTTTAAGCGCGCTAGAAGAGTTAGGGTTTTAAGAGGTGAATTAGTTCTAATTAATTTTTTTTTATAAATATTAAATTTTTTTCCTAATTTAAATTTTTTATTAATTATGAATTTGCAATTTTTTTTAATATTTTGTCTTACAAAATTATGTCCATTAGTTTTTTTACCTTTTAAACAAACAAATATACTATTTTTTCCTATATCTCTACTATCTATACAAAACTTATTATTGCTAAGATTAATGTTTTTCATATAAATTTCTTTACTACACTATAATCAGAAAATTTTAGATATTTGTTTTTAACTATTTGATAATTCTCATGTCCTTTTCCTGCGATCAGTAAAATTTGATTTTTTTTTAATAATTTAAGTGCTTTTTTGATTGCTTTTTTTCTTGAAGATATAATCTCAGCTTTTTTACAACTTTTCGCAATTTGAAGTCTAATCAATTTTGCATTTTCGAATCTTGGATTGTCATCAGTAATATA
>PAFP01000019.1 GCA_002704185.1 Candidatus Pelagibacter sp. | reverse complement strand
AAAATATGAGTTTAAAAAATAAAAAAATTTTATTAATAATTACAGGTGGAATATCTGCATATAAAAATCTTGACTTGATAAGTAATTTAAAAAAACAAGGTGTAGAATTTAAAATAATCCTAACACAAAATGCAAAAAATTTTGTGACGCCTTTATCATTAGCTGCTTTATCTAAAAACAAAATTTATAACAATGAATTCTCTTTAAATGATGAAATTGAAATGGATCATATCGCTTTATCAAGATGGTCAGATCTGATTTTAATTTGTCCTGCTACCGCGAATATTATATGTGAATTAGCACAAGGATCAGCAAAGAATTTAATTAATACCGTAGTGCTCGCCTCAAATAAAAAAATATTCATTGTCCCAGGGATGAACACTAAAATGTGGGAAAACGAAATTAATCAAGAAAATGTTAAAAAGTTGAAAAATAATGGTTTCTACTTTTTAGGTCCAGATTATGGAGAATTAGCATGTGGTGAGATCGGTTTGGGTAAAATGTCAAAATTAAGCGAAATTGAAATAGCTATTAAAAACTTTTTGTACAAAAAGAGTTTAAACCTAAATGCTGTCATAACTGCTGGCCCAACAAGAGAATACCTTGATCCAGTTAGATATCTTTCAAATGAGTCATCTGGATTGCAAGGATATGAGATTGCAAAAAAAATGGTACACGCTGGTATAAATACAAAGTTAATTATTGGACCAAGCAATATTAAATTGGAAGACCAAATTCCAACAGAAAATGTAACTTCTACGCAAGAAATGTTTGATGCAGTAAAAAATTCTTTACCCTGCGATGTAATGATATGCTGTGCGGCCGTTTCTGATTTTAAGTTCAAAAAAAATTTGAAAAAGTTAAAAAAAAATAATTTAAAGAATACTTTCAAGCTTGAGAGTAATCCAGACATTTTAAATTATATTTCTAATTTAAATCATAACCGCCCTAAATTAGTAATAGGGTTTGCAGCAGAGACTGATAACTTGGTAATTAATGCAAAAAAAAAGCTCGAGGACAAAAGGTGTGACTGGATAGTAGCAAACGATATCAGCAATAATGAAATTGGTTTTAACTCTACAAAAAATGCTGTCACAATTATATATGATAAAAACCACATTGAAAACTTACCTATTCAAGAAAAGTCAGAGATTGCAGGAAATCTAGTAAATCGAATTATAAAAAAATTTAATTTTAACGATGTCCAAAAAATTAATTAAAAAATTTTCAAAAAATTACATACTTAAATATCTGCCTCAAATGAATTTACGCAGAATTAGTACTGAGGGTCAAAAAAAAATTTCTGCCGCAAAAATTATCGTAATTGGCTTAGGAGGAATTGGAACACCATTTTTAACTTACATATGCAGATCTGGCATCTCAACTATAGGAATTGTAGATTATGATAAAGTATCTATATCAAATTTACATAGGCAAATTTTTTTTAATATACAAGATATTAATAAATTAAAAACAAAAGTTATCGAAAAGAAATTAAAACTTTATGACAAAAATATGAAGATTAATTCTATTAACAAAAAAATAAATAAAAAGAATATTAAATCAATTATTAGAAATTATGATTACGTAATTGATGGAACGGATAATTTCGAAACAAAATTATTGATAAATGACGAGTGTAAAAAACAAAAAAAAAATTTATTTATTGGTGCTGTTAGTCAATTAGAAGGACATATTTTCCACTTTAATTTTAAAAATAATGGACCATGTTTAAGATGTTTTATGCCAGAAGCTCCGAATATTAATGCTAGATGCCAGGATGAAGGTATTCTAGGCACAGTGACAGGCGTTGTAGGAACTTTAATTGCTAATGAGATAATAAAAGTAATTACTAATATAGAATCTACTCTTTTAGACCATATATTAATTATTAATTTTGAAAGTTTATCATTTCGTAAGGCCAAAATTATTAAAATGTCTAAATGCAGAAATAATGATTAAAAAAGACATTATTTTTTTTATAATATTACTCTTTTCATTTACTATAATTAATCCTTTATTTGCGGAAATGAAAAGCTTAAAAAATAAAAAAACTAATGTGAGACTTGGGCCTGATATTACTTACCCAATTAAATGGTATTACAAAAGTAAATATTATCCCGTAAAGATTATTGATAAACATTATAATTGGAGAAAAATTAGAGACTTTGATAGTGATACTGGATGGATACACATATCTCAATTATCAAATAAAAAAACTGTAATTACAAACCGTAAGAATGTATTAGTTTTTAGTAAAGCAACTATTTACTCAAAACCAAAACACAAGCTCGATCAAAATATATCTTTTGTACTAGAGAGATGTAAAAAAAAATGGTGTATGGTTAAAAACGGTAAAATTCGTGGTTGGATTAAAAAATCTAATCTTTGGGGTGATTTCTAGAAAATATATCTATGAATATAATTAATTAAAGTATAAAGATTATTTTTTTAAATGATAAAAAAAAATAAATACACTTATGAAGATTTGATCTCTTGTGGTGAAGGCAATTTGTTTGGAAATGGTAACGCTAGATTACCTTCGCCTCCAATGTTGATGTTTGATAAAATTACTGAAATTAACGATGATGGAGGAAACTATAAAAAGGGATATATAGAGGCTGAACTTGAAATTAAAAAAAGTTTGTGGTTTTTCGATTGTCACTTTAAAACAGATCCCGTAATGCCTGGTTGTCTTGGTTTAGATGCAATGTGGCAACTTGTGGGGTTTTTTCTTGCATGGTCAGGGAATCCTGGAAAAGGAAGAGCATTAGGATGTGCTGAAGTAAAATTCATAGGAGAGGTTCTACAAAACGCGAAATTAGTTAAATATATAATACAAATTAAAAGGATAATTAAAAAAGGAGAGACTTGTGTTGGACTAGCAGATGGAATACTTTTAACAGATGGAAAAGAAATTTATAATACAAAAAATTTAAAGGTAGGATTATTTAAATCTGGTATATGAAAAGAGTTGTAATAACAGGTATCGGTATTGTCTCGTGTTTAGGAAACAATAAAAAAGAGGTTTTAGAAGCCCTACTAAATTCTAAATCTGGAATTTCTTCTTGTGAGGAATATAAAAAATATAATTTAAAAAGTCATGTTCATGGTAAGCCCAAAATAAAACTAGAAGAGCATATAGATAGAAAAGTAATTCGATTTATGGGTGCTGGGTCAGCTTATAATTACATCGCAATGAGTGAAGCTATTAAAGACTCAGGTCTATCAGATGATGAGGTTAGTAACGTTAATACAGGAATGATTATGGGTTCTGGTGGCCCATCAATAGAGAATGTCATTTTGGCAGCAGATAAAACAAGAGAAAAAAATCCAAAGAAAATGGGTCCATTTATTGTGCCAAGAACCATGGCTAGCACTGCATCAGCCACTTTAGCGACCCCTTTTAAAATTAAAGGAGTAAACTATACAATTAGTTCAGCCTGCGCAACAAGTGGTCATTGTATCGGAAATGCAATGGAAATTATTCAATCAGGTAAGCAGAAAATAATATTTGCAGGAGGAAGTGATGAGGTACATTATGCGATGACAGCAATGTTCGATGCAATGACTGCCTTATCTTCAAAGTATAATGATAATCCGGAAAGTGCATCTAGACCATATGATAAAACGAGGGATGGGTTTGTTATATCTGGTGGAGGTGGAGTTGTGGTACTCGAGGAATTAGAATATGCTAAAGCTAGAGGAGCAAAAATTTATGCTGAATTAACCGGTTATGGAGCTACATCAGACGGATATGATATGGTTGCACCATCTGGTGAAGGAGCTGTTAGATGTATGAATATGGCTTTAAGTACCTCAAGAAATAAAATTGATTATTTGAATACACATGGAACTTCTACTCCTGTAGGAGATATAACTGAATTAAATGCAGTGGGTGAAGTGTTTAAAAATAAAATACCCAAAATTAGTTCTACGAAATCTTTATCAGGACATTCTTTAGGAGCAACCTCAGTCCATGAAGCTATTTATTGTTTAATTATGATGGAAAATAATTTTATCTCAGCCTCGATAAACATAAAAGAGATGGATGATATTGCTAAAAATTTTCCAATTATTCAAACTGTTGAAAAAACCGCTCTAACATCTGTTATGTCGAATAGTTTTGGTTTTGGTGGTACAAATGCAACTTTAGTTTTTGAGAAAATTTGATGTCATTACTTCATGGAAAAAAGGGTCTTATTATGGGCGTTGCTAATGAAAGATCTATTGCTTGGGGCATTTCAAAAAAACTATCAGAGGCTGGAGCAGAATTAGCTTTTACCTATGTTGGTGATGCACTGAAAAAAAGAGTTGTACCATTAGCTCAATCTTTAGGTTCAAAAATAATATTAGATTGCAATGTGGAAGATGAAAAACAAATTGAAGATACATTTTCTGATATTAAAAAAAATTGGGGTAATATAGATTTTGTAGTTCATTCTGTTGCCTTTTCAGATAAATCAGAGCTAAGTGGCGAATATTTATCAACATCAAGAGAAAACTTTCTTAATAGTATGTTAATTTCATGTTTTTCTTTTACAGAAGTTGCAAGGCATTCAGCTCCATTATTAAATAAAGGTGGGAGTCTGATAACACTTACATATGAGTCATCAAAAATTATACCAAATTATAATGTAATGGGAGTGTGTAAATCAGCATTAGAAACAAGCACAAAATATTTAGCAAGAGATCTCGGTAAACGGGGGGTTAGAGTAAACGCTATAAGTGCAGGCCCGATAAAAACATTGGCAGCCTCTGCGATTGGCGATGCAAAATTTTTATATAAATGGAATGAAGATCATTCTCTACTAAAACGAAATGTTAATATCGAAGATATAGGAAATTCAGCATTATATCTACTAAGTGATCTAGCAGCAGGAGTAACTGGAGAAATACATTATGTCGATGCTGGATATAACAAAGTTGGAATGCCTGATCCAAAAAATATTGTTTAGATATATTTATTAAAATTCTTGATTAAAATTTTAATTTTGTTTGATGTAAAAATTTCTTTTTTTCCATATATTCTCTTATAAGAAAGATCTAGTTTTTTTGCTAATTTTAAATACATATCTGGCCAGTCTTTATGAGTTATTTCTATAATTTTTGTTTTTTTATTACAAAATAATATATTAGTTAAACCAGCACCATGCATTCCTATAATAATTTTGGCATTTTGAAATAAAATTATTTGTGTAAAAAAATTTAATTTTGAAAGTTGTATTATTTTAAAACCTCTTTTCTGTAGTTTTTTTTTTAACATTTCTTCATTTGCAATTGACCTATCTTTAAAAATATTACNATCTTCTCTACTTATATAAACCTTTGATGGTTTAAACATGCTAGTGATTTTATTTTTTTTAATGTATTTTATAAATTTTTGTCTAAGTTTAAATAATAAAACTTTATTTAAGAAAATATAGTTATTGTTATTTG
This sequence comes from Candidatus Pelagibacter sp., assembly GCA_002704185.1. Taxonomy (GTDB): domain Bacteria; phylum Pseudomonadota; class Alphaproteobacteria; order Pelagibacterales; family Pelagibacteraceae. The sequence continues at coordinate 12,378 of PAFP01000019.1, read as the reverse complement.
AAGTAAGAATTATTTCATTAAACGATAAAAATTTATTATCCTTTAAACTTATAAAATTTACATAACTTTTAAAAAATGGTTTTAATGAATTTATATGATAAGGTTTGTGATATGCAGGAACTAATAGATTAATATTTTTTTTGTTTTTTAACTCCTGTTCAAGTATAATTAACCTTGGTAAAACATCTATCATCCAATGGTAATAATTATTTTTTGCGTCCCTTCCTGATAATATTGAAATAACTTTACAATCAAAATGTTTACAAAACTTTAGAATTCCATATTTAACTATATTAGACTCTGAATTTAAATCCTTAACATCAATCGATATTTTTTTAATTATTTTAGTATCGTAAATATAAAAATATTTCTCCTCTGAGGTATCTACATAGACGTTCGATTTTTTTAAATTAAATATACTAAAAATTTTATTCCCGAAAGTAATTTTTTTCTCTGATAATATTTTTGGAGATATTTTTGTAGTAGCTAAACTAATTTTACCATTTATAAAAAAAAAAACGGTCTAAGTAAAATTTTGTAAAGTTTCTTGATCATAATTAATTGGCATTTTTCATAGACAGTTTAACTTTTCCTCGATCAAAACCTATAACTTTAACGCTAACTTCATCACCCTCTTTGACAACATCAGTTACTTTTTCTACTCTTTTCTCTGCTAATTGAGAAATATGAACTAGACCATCTTGCTTTCCAAGAAAATTTACAAAAGCACCGAAGTCCATAATTTTAACAATTTTTCCTTTATAAATTTTTCCAACTTCTGGTTTTTCAATTATTTCATTAACCATTTTGATAGCTTTATTTCTTGTCTCCTCATCTGGCGCTGATACTGTTACTATTCCATCATCATTAATGTCTACCTTCGCACCAGATTTTTCAACAATTTCTCTTATTGTAGCTCCTCCTTTACCAATGATCGCAGCAATTTCTTTCTTTTCAACTTGAATTTTTTCCATTTTAGGAGTGTATTTTGATAATTCACTATTTGATTTGCTAATTGCTTTTGACATCGATTTAAGAATTTTCAATCTACCATCCTTTGCTTGCTGGAGTGCAGTTTCCATTATCTCAAAGGTTATGCCCGTGATTTTAATATCCATTTGCAAAGATGTGATTCCTTCAATTGTACCCGCAACTTTGAAATCCATATCACCTAAATGATCCTCGTCACCCAAAATATCACTTAATACTGAGTACTTTTCTCCCTCTTTTATTAATCCCATAGCAATACCCGCAATAGGCTGAGGCAATGGAACACCCGCATGCATCAATGACATTGATGCTCCACAAACGGTAGCCATCGATGACGATCCATTTGATTCTGTAATTTCTGAAACTACACGGATTGTATAAGGGAACGAATCCTTGCTCGGTAGTGATGTATTAATAGCTCTCCAGGCCAGTTTTCCATGACCAATTTCTCTTCTACCTGTTCCAATACGTCCTACTTCACCAACCGAAAATGGCGGAAAATTGTAATGTAACATAAATCCTGATTTCATCATGCCATCTAAACTTTCAATTTTTTGCTCATCTTCTGCTGTCGACAATGTGGTTGCAACAAGCGCTTGTGTTTCTCCACGTGTAAATAAAGCAGAACCATGAGCTCTTGGTAAAATTCCTACTTCGCAACTTATATCTCTCACGTCATCTAGTTTTCTTCCATCTATTCTTACTTTGTTTTTTAAAATATTAGTTCTTACTATGTCTTTTTCTATGGACTTAAATTGATCCATTACCTCAACATTTGTATAATTATCATTATTTTCATATTCTTTCTCTAGTAGCTCCTTACACTCATTTATTAATAACGATCTTTTCTTTTTTTCTTTTTCTGAGAATGCTATCTTAAGTTTTTTATCAACTAAATTTGAAATCTCTTTTTTCAACTCATCAAAATTTTTATTTTCTATCTCAATTTTTTCTTTTTTAACCTCAGCCTGTAAATCTGAAATCATTTTAATTACATCTTTAAAATTGTCATGACCATATTTTACAGCATCTAGCATTTGTTTTTCACTTAATCCAGAAGCCTCAGACTCTACCATAAGTACAGCATTTTCAGTACCAGCTACAACCAACTCTAAAGATGAATTTTTAATTTCTTCTTTATTTGGATTAAGAACAAATTTATCATCAACTAAACCTACTTTTGAAGCAGCTACTGGGCCCATGAATGGCAAACCAGAAATACTTAAAGCTGCCGAACTTGCTATTACAGCTAAAATCTCTGGGTCATTTTCTTTATCATATGATAACACAGTAGCCAAAACTTGAGTTTCATTTCTAAAAGATGTTGGAAATAATGGTCTTATTGGTCTATCAATAAGCCTAGATATCAAAGTTTCATTTTCAGTCGGCCTTGCTTCTCGCTTAAAATATCCACCTGGTATCTTTCCAGCAGCATAATACTTCTCTTGATAATTAACGGTTAAGGGGAAAAAATCAATTTCAGGTTTTGCTTTTTTGGCTGCTACTGCTGTTGCTAGTATAACGGTATCTCCCGATCTAAGAATTATTGATCCGTTGGCTTGTCTAGCTACTTGGCCTGTTTCTAAAGATAATTTTTTTCCACCCCAGATAATCTCTTTTTTAATTCTTTTAAACATGATTTATTTTCTCAAATCTAACTGCTTGATTAATTTTTGATAATCTTCAGGTTTTTTCCTATTTAAATAATCAAGTAACTTTTTTCTTTTTATAATAAGCTTATTTAATCCTGTATTAGAATGTTTATCTTTCTTGTTTTTAGAAAAATGAGTCGTTAAATATTTTATTCTTTCAGTTAAAATGCTAATTTGTACCTGTGTAGATCCCGCATCCTTTGTATGCATTTTGAATTTATCAATTAATTTATTTTTATTTATAATTTTTTTCATTTATGCTTTAAGTATTCTTTTTGGATAAAAATAACCACTCTTAACAGTTCCTAATGCTAGTATGTGTTTTGAAGATGAAATTATGTAATTTTCAAAGTTTGAACTACCTATTTCTTCGTACATGCTTACTTTCATTCCGTTTTTAATAAGCTCTAATCTTTTATCGTCTAATTTAATTTGGGGTATATGATACAAAACCTCAGGAATATCAAGTATGAATTTTTTTAATTCTTCTTTTTTTTTCATATTCATGCAAAAATCAAGCTTTAATGACCTTTTTTTGGTAAAAATTCCAATTCTACGTCTATCAATTTGAGTACAATAAGCTACTGTATTTAGCAGTTTAGCCAAATCTTTAACAATAGACCTTACATAACAACCAGTTTTACATTTTATTAAAAAAATAGATTTTTTTTGAATAATGTCATGTTTTAACAATTTTATATTATTAACAAATATCTCCTTGGGTCGGATATTGAATTTTAATCCTTTCCTAGCTAAATCATATGCTCTGCGACCGTTTATTCTTACAGCTGAATATGTTGGAGGGGTTTGTAAAATTTTGCCTTTAAATTTATTTAAAATTGATAATATTGAACTTTTTGCAGGAATAATATCGTTCTTTTTAAGAATAACACCCTCTTTGTCTAAGGTTGTGGTTTCTATTCCCCATCGAACTTTAAATAAATATGTTTTATCTAAATTTTCAAAATATTTNATTGACTTAGTGCTTTCGCCAATGGCAATTGGTAATAAGCCCGTTGCTAACGGATCTAAAGTTCCAGCGTAACCTGTTTTTTTTAAATTAAATTTTTTTTTCAAAATATTTAAACAATAATTAGACGTAAATCCTTCTGGTTTATTCAACATTAACCAACCATTCATTGATTTTCACTCTTTGTTTTTTTTAATAATTTTTTCAATTTTTTCCGCATAATCGAAGGACTCATCTAAAACAAACTTTAAATTAGGCATAAATTTTGCTGTCCAATTTTTTGATGCTTTAAATTTAATTTCCTTCGAAAAATTATTTAATACTTCTAAAAACTCGTCACTTCTTTGTCCGATAAGTGGAATAAAAAAAATTTTAGCATATTTAAAATCTGGTGATATTCTTGCTTCCGTAACTGTTATCAATTTTGAGTCAATAGTAGGAAAAATAATTATCTCATTTAAAAAAATTTTTGCTAATATTTTTTTCAAATTCTCTCCTGCTTTGAGTTGTCTCTGAGAAAAAGGCTGATCGTAAAGGTTTTGAGACATATTACTAGTTTTCTATTTTTACGGTTTTAAATATTTCTAATATATCACTTTTTTTAATATCGTTAAAATCTTTTAGTCCTATACCACACTCTAATCCAGCCTTAACCTCTTTTGCTTCATTTTTTTCTCTAAATAAACTTTTTACTTTACCTGTATAGATGGTTTTTCCGTCCCTAATTAACCTGACATCAGAATTATTTCTTACTTCTCCTTCCTTAACTTTTACTCCAGCTATTTGACCAATTTTTGAAACTTTAAATACCTCAAGCACTTCACACGTACCTTTGCTTTCTTCTTTTGTTTCAGGCTCGAATAATCTCTCAGTAGATTTTTTTATAAAATCTAAAGCTTCATATATTATATTAAAATAATTAATATTTATTTTATAACTATTGGAAAGCTCTTTTGCTTCTTTATTTGGCCTAATATTGAAACCAATTAATGTAGCATTAGATGCCTTGGCTAAAGTAATATCTGTTTCAGTAATTGGACCTACAGCACTTAATATTAATTTAGGGATAACCCCTTTAATTTGAATTTTTGAAATTGCATTTGCTAATGCTTCTAATGATCCATGAACATCTGCTTTTAAAATAATATTTAATTTTCCTTCTTTTTCTTTATTCTCAAAAATATTATCTTTATTAGATGATTGACCATTTTTTTTATTTTTTTGAATATTTTCCCTATATAATATTATTTCTTTTATTTGGTTTTCATCTTTTAAAACTACAAAATCATCCCCGGCATCATTCACTTTATTTAATCCAATAATTTCTACTGGTGATGAAGGTTTTGCCTCTAATAAATCCTTGCCATTATGATCATAAATTGCTCTGACTTTCCCACTAGAAATTCCGCTTACAAACAAGTCCCCTTTTTTTAATGTACCAGATGTTACTAATATAGTTGACACAGGTCCTTTGCCTTTATCAAGCCTAGACTCAATCACAACACCTTTCGCTGATTGTTTCGAGTTTGTTTTGAGATCTAAAATTTCTGACTGCAATAGTATCGCCTCTTTAAGTTTATCAAGATTAGTTTGTTTTAAAGCGGATATTTCAATACACAGAATTTCACCTCCTAAATCTTCCACAATTAGCTCGTGCTCTAAAAGTTGGTTTTTTACTTTAATTTTATCAATTCCTTGTAAATCACATTTATTAATTGCAACTATGATTGGCACTTTTGCTGCTTTTGCATGTTTAATTGCTTCAATGGTTTGCGGCTTTATTCCATCATTTGCAGCGACAACCAAAACGACAATATCTGTAATTTTTGATCCGCGAGCTCTCATTTCAGTAAAAGCAGCATGACCGGGAGTGTCTATAAATGTTATTAAACCTTTTTCCTTAACTTCTATTTGATAAGCTCCTATATGCTGGGTTATACCACCACTTTCTGTTGAAACTACATTGGTTTTTCTTAAAGCATCAAGCAATGATGTTTTACCGTGGTCGACATGTCCCATTATAGTAACTACAGGTGCTCTAGGTTCAATTTTTTCAACCTCATTATCTTTTAAAATATCTTTAAGGCTGTCCTCGGGAATTTTATCACGTTTTGGATTATGACCGAATTCATTAACTATAAATTCCGCTGTGTCAGCATCAATAGTATGGTTAATTGTGACTTTAATCTTCTTTTCCAATAAATACTTGATTATAGATGTTGCTCTTTCGGCCATCCTATTAGCCAATTCTTGGATTGTTATTACTTCTGGAATAACTACTTCTCTTTTAACTTTTGAAATACCTAAGTTACTATTATCAGTCTTTTTTAGTACTTTATCTCTAGCTCTTTTTACAGAAGCTTCACTTCTTTGTCTTATATCTACATCAGAGTCAGATAAGGCGCGGCCAATAGTTAATTTTCTTTTATTTTCAAAAGTTTTTTTTGATGATGTTTTTTTCTTGCCTTTAAATAATTCTTCTTGTATTTTTTTTTTCGCCCACTCTTTTACTTTTTTTTGCTTATCATCTTGAATGGTAGGGGGTTTTAAACTAAATTTTATATTTTTTTTTGCTGAGCTATTTTTAAAGTTATTACTCGGCGATGAAAATTTTTTATAATTTTTGTTATTTCTAGAGTCTTGTGTACCAGTCCTTGGTTTAGGTGTGCCTTTGAAGTTTTTTAAAGTTAATTTTTTTTTCTTTTCTTTTGAATTCATTAGTTCCTACCTTTATCCTCATATATTAAAAACTTTTTTTCTTGCTCTCATTATTAAATCTTCCGCATCTTTTTTTGGCAAATTAAATTCTTCTAAAATACCATCAAATTTTTCTCTTTTACCTTTAATTTCATCATATCCCCCGATTATTTCATCGGTAGATAACTCTGCAAAATCTTTTAAAGTTTTTATATTCTCTTCCCCAAGTGTAAGTAACATTCCCAATGTTAGACCTTTATGGTTCGCTAAATCTTCTTCAATGCCTAATTCCTGGACTTTATTTGCTATTTCCTTAGCTTCTTCTTCTAAGTGCTCTTTAGCTCTGTTCTTAAGTTCATTGGCAGTTTCTTCGTCAAAACCTTCTATTTTAAGAAAGTCTTCAGTTTTTGCATTATCAATATCAATAATTGAATTGAAGCCTTCGGAAACTAATAATTGTGCCATTGTGGTATCTATTTCTAAATTTTTAACAAATTTTGATGTATTGTCTTTAAATTCTGTTTGTCTTTTTTCGGATTCTTCCTTATCTGTTAAAATATCAATTTCATAATCTAATAATTTTGATGCAAGTCTAACATTTTGACCTCTTCTACCAATAGCTTTACTTAAATTGTTTTCGTCAATAACGACTTCTATTCTAGAGTTATCATCATCTATTGCTACTTTCATGACCTCTGCAGGAGACAAAGCACTTACTACTAATTTTGAATTATCATCAACCCAGTTTATTATATCGATTTTTTCGCCTTGAAGTTCATTAACAATTGTTTGTACTCTACTACCTCTCATTCCAACACATGCACCAACCGGATCAATAGAACTATCTTTAGACTGTACGCATATTTTAGCTCTACTCCCTGGATCTCTTGCTACTGACTTTATTACTATCGTACCCTCATAAATCTCAGGTACTTCTTGCTTGAACAAACTTGCCAAAAACTGTGGATGAGCTCTTGATAAAAATATTTGTGGTCCTTTATTCTCTCTTTTAACTTCATAACAGTATGCTTTGATACGATCTCCATTTTTAATATTTTCTCTTGGTATTAATTCCTCTCTTCTGATTACCGCCTCGGACTTTTGTAAATCTACAATTATATTTCCATACTCTGATCTTTTTACAATTCCACTTAATACTTCCCCGACCTTATCTTTAAATTCATTAAATTGTCTCTCTCTCTCAGCGTCTCTAATTTGCACTGAAATTACTTGTTTGGCAGTTTGTGCTGCAATTCTTCCAAAATCTATTGGCGGTAATTCTTCTTCTATGACATCCCCTAATTGATAATTTGAATTAATTTTTTGAGCCTGATTAAGATCAATTTCAGAATGTGAATTTATAACTTTTTCAACAACAAGAAGTTTTCTTCCCAGCTCAATTTTACCTGTATCTCGATCAATTTTCACGTAAATTTCATTTTCCGATCCATATCTTGTTCTGGCTGCTTTCTCTATTGCTGACTCCATAGAATTCAAAACTATATTCTTATCTATAGACTTCTCGTCTGCTACCGCATCAGCAATTTTTATAATTTCAGTGCTATCAATTCTATTATTTAGCATAAGTTTTCTGTTATAAAAAAAAATGGGCATACGCCCATTACAATTTAAATTTAAATATGAAAGAAAGTACTATAAAACTTAGCTTATATCAATCGTTAAAAAATAAAGCCTTTTATTTAGTTTTTTTGCGCGGTTTAAATACTTAGTTTTTGCAATTTTAAATTTTTTTGTCGAAAATGATATAATTTTTTTTTTTTGTAATAGGTTTTTTGTTATTTGAAGAATGTTTGAAAAATAATCAAAATTATCACTTAGAAAGTAAATTTTTTTCGATTTTAATACAATTTTTTTAATAAATTCTTTATTTAATAATCTCCTTTTTTTATGTTTTTTTTTATGCCAAGGATCAGGAAACAAAATATAAATACTGTCAAAAATAAATTTTTTAAAAACTGAAATAAATATTTGAGCTGGTTCAGTGTAAATTAACACATTATTAATATTGTTTTTTAGACAGTAATCAGCCAGAAAATACTGTCCATTTAACAATGGTTCGATACCTATTATTTTTTTATTTTTGTTGCGCTGTGATAATTCTATTACGTTCTCACCCATTCCAAATCCTATTTCTAATATCAATTTAGTTTTCTTTATTTTTGAAATTGGATACTTCTTTTGGAATATTTCAAAATTTTTTTTTTTATTTTAGACACTTTTCTAATTCTAGATCGACCAAAAAAAATTTTTTCGTTCATATTTTCTCAAATAGACTTTTCAGATTTAAAGACTCCCAAGAAAAAGACCCGTCATCAAGAGTTTTTCTGCCAAAATGGCCATAACTTGCTGTCTTTTTATATATTGGATTATTAAGTTTTAGAAGTTTTCTTATACCTTTAGGACTAAGATCAATATTTTTTTTAATTAAAGAAATTATTTTTTCATCTAGATTTTTTAAATCTTGAAATAAATTTACGTAAATAGAAATAGGTTGNGAGATTCCAATTGCATAAGATAATTGAATTAAGCATTTATCTGAAAGACCTGATGCTACTAAATTTTTTGCTAAATATCTTGCTACGTAAGCTGCCGATCTATCTACTTTAGTGGGGTCTTTTCCAGAAAATGCCCCTCCACCATGAGGAGCTGCTCCACCATAAGTATCTACAATTATTTTTCTTCCCGTTAAACCTGTGTCTCCATCGGGACCGCCTATTACAAATCTGCCAGTTGGGTTTACAAAAAATTTATTAGAAGGAATATCCCAATTATNAGGTAAAGCCTTTTTTATTACTGGCTCAACAATTTTTTTTACATCATCTTGATTTAGATTTTCATCATGCTGAGTAGATAATACAATAGAGTCTATATTATTTGGTTTACCGTTAACATAATTAATTGAAACTTGACTTTTAGAGTCAGGACCAAGTCCTATTATTGATTTTGATTTTCTTTCTTTAGATAATGCTTCTAAAATTTTATGTGAAAATATTATTGGTGCCGGCATAAATTCAGGAGTCTCATTACATGCGTATCCAAACATAATTCCTTGATCGCCTGCGCCTTCATCTTTAATCCCTGATGAATCTACACCTAAAGCTATATCATCTGACTGTTTATGGAGGTAATTATGAAATTCTAAAATTTTATAATCAAAACCCTTCTGATTATAACCTATATTTTTAATCTCATTTCTCACAAGATTTTCAATTTCAGTAGACTCGATTTTGGGACCTCTTATTTCACCAGACAAAATAACCTTATTTGTTGTTGCTAGTGTTTCACAAGCTACTCTACTTTCATTAAACTTGGATAAATATAAATCCAAGACTGCATCAGAAATGATGTCACATAATTTATCAGGGTGGCCTTCTGAAACTGACTCACTTGTAAAAATATAATTTTTTTTCACTTAATTATTCTCTTAAAAATATTCTGAAGTACTAAAAGGATTACAATTAGTAAAGAAAATATTAAATTTCCATATTTGCTAAACAGTGTATTATTCTCTAACAAATACGCTTTTGTATGTATTTTACCACCATTTATTAATGACTTTTCTTTATGAATTAAACCGTTCGGCAATATGCTGGCTGTAATTCCTTGATTTGTCGATCTGATTACTTGTTTACCCTCCTCAATTGCACGAAAAATAGAGTGATAGAAATGCTGATAAGTTCCTATTGATTTATTGAACCAGCCATCTTCAGATAAATTTATAATAATATCAAAATTATGTTTTTCTGTATTAATTCTTCCAGAATAAATTATTTCATAACAAATAATAGGCAACAGGTTAGTACCATTAATTTTAATTATGTTTCTATATGTGCCCTTTGTAAATGAATCATAGCCAAAAGTGATCTTTTTAAACCCCACTCTTCTTATCAATTTTTCAAAAGGAATATATTCTCCGAATGGAACAAGTTTTATTTTGTTATATTTATCTAATATTTTACCTTGAGAATTAACTACTATTATTGAGTTGTAAGTTTTTTTATTATATTTGTTAATCGCACCTAATATAATTTTTTGATTACTTCTAAATCTTGAGGAAAATATTTTTTCTAAGTTTTTGATATTTGGTTTAAAGTCTTCTAAATAAATTGAACCTTCTGGCCATACAAATATTGTATCCTCATTGTGGTTTTCTGGATCGCTAATTTCTATTAAATTATTTAAATGTTTAGTAGGTCTGTTATAAATATTCAGTATATTTTCATTCGGTTGTAAAATAACAAAATCTGTTTCTTGTTTTATTAATTTTTGGTCAAGCAATTTTTTCCCAACTACAAAAAAAAGGAATAATGATAAAATAGTAGTGAAAACAATTAACACTTTATTTATTAATTTTAAATTACATAAAAGCAAATAAGGTATGCAAAATAATATTATTAGTAATAATTCTAAACCATGTGTGCCAATTATTTTTAGGTATTGAAGGAACTCTATTTTGTCACTTAATGTATAAACAACTAAATTCCAGGGAAATCCTGTAAATATTACTCCTCTTAGAAACTCGATTAATACAAAAATAATGGAAAAAACTAAAACTGAATCAAAAGATTTTTCTACAAAATTCTTAAATATTAGGAAAATTAGACCGTAAAATATTGATAAAATAATTGGTAATAATATAATTGCAACTGGTTTAAGAATTTTAAGATTTTCATCAAAATTTAGTGAATAAGATATCCAATATAATGAAAATAAAAAATACCCAAATCCAAACAAAAGACCTGATAAAAAAAAAAATTTATAATTTTTGATTTTGTTTTTTTCTAATAAAAATAACAATATAGGAAAGACTAAAAATCCAATGAAAGTATAGTTATAGGGAGGTAAAATGAAAGTTAATAATGACCCTAAAATAAAAAAAATTATATAAATAAATTTAGAAAAAACAACTCTATCTAAATTACTCATTTTAATTTTTTAAAATTTGTATTTTCTTTATTTTTCTAGGATCAGAATCTAAAATTTGAAATTTTATATTTTCAAAATTGATTATTTCACCATTAGATGGCACACGATTTATTAATGAAAATACGAAACCTCCTATTGTATCAATTTTCTTTTTTTTATTCTGATCGTAAATTTTAATATTAGTTTCTTTATAAAAGTCATTTAAAGAGATATTTGCATTCACAATAAACTTATTTTCATTAATTCTTTGAATTTGTTCATTTTCATCCTCATCGTGTTCATCTTGAATCTCACCAACAATTTCTTCAACTAAATCCTCTATTGTAACTAAGCCATCTGTACCACCATGCTCATCTATAACTAATGCCATATGTAATTGGGTAGCTTGCATTTTTAATAATAAATTCAATACTGGCATTGATGGTGGGACAAATAAAACCTCCTTCAATATTTTTGCAATATCATATTTTTCATTTCTATTTGAAAAGAATCTAATGACATCTTTTATATGAACCATTCCCAAAACATCATCGAGGTCTTTTCTATACACTGGAATTCTTGAGTGCGCTTCTTGCTCTATTATTTTTACAATTTGATCCAATTTGCAATCGTGAGATATGGATATGATTGACGCTCTTGGTATCATAACATCAACAACTTTAAGTTTATTAATACTTAAAATATTTTCTAATATATTTCTTTCTTTAAGAGATAATGTTTTATTACTATTTAAATATATTGACTTGTTTTTTATTACGTCTTGAATGCTTTTCCTGACATCCTGTTCATATTTAAAAGGATTTAACTTATTAAATATTTTTTTTAGATTATTGTTTAGTGCCATTTATAAAGTTAAAATTTTTTTTTGTTTTTCTTCCATCTTTAAGTAATTTTTTTTATTATCATGATCATACCCTATTAAATGTAAAAATCCATGTATCATAATTTTTTTTAAATATACTTCAAAATTTTCTTCTTGCTTTTTTATATAATTATATGAGATAGCCAAATCTCCTAAATAAATATTTTTTTTATTTATTTTGCCTTTATAAAATTTTTTATCCTCCCAAGGAAATGATAGAATATCTGTGTCTTTATTTTTTTTTCTGTATTTAAAATTCA
>PAFP01000018.1 GCA_002704185.1 Candidatus Pelagibacter sp. | reverse complement strand
AAAAAAAAAGTAGATTTAGTTACCAATATTTTTCCAAGATCATTTCCAAAAGGTCAGTCAATTGAAATTTTAAATTCTAATATTTTTAAGAGCAATTTCACAAAATTCACTTTAAATCAAAAGGAACATGTAACAAAATACTTTTATGATAATTATAAAAAATTTAAAATTTTTAATGTTAAAAGTTTTAAAAATAAAAGTTTTATCAATTTAGCTATAGATACAAAAAAAGAATTTATTTATCTTAATAATAACTTTGAAAAAATTAATTTAAAATAATCATGACTTTGAATTGTGCTGTTATTGGTATGGGTGTTGGAAAAAAACACGCTGATTTTATTAATAAATCAAATTATTTAAATTTGACATATATATGCGAGAAAGATCCAAAAAAAATAAGTAAATATAAATCTTTTTACAAAAAAACAATATGGGTAACAAATGATAATAAAATTTTTAATGATAATTTAATAGATTTAATTGTAATTGCTTCATATGATAATTATCATTTTTCTCAAATAAAAAAAAGTTTGATAAAAAAAAAATATATATTTTGTGAAAAACCAATTTGTCAAAACTTAAATCAACTAAAAAAAATAAACTNTTTATTAAAAAATAATAAGAATACCTTTTTAAACTCTAATCTTGTTTTGAGATCAGTAGAAGAATTTATAAAAATTTATGACATTTTAGAAAAGAAAAAACTTGGAAAAATATATTATGCAGAAGCAGATTATAACTATGGAAGGGTAATTAAATTAAACGGTTGGAGATCAGAAATACCTTTTTATTCAGTTTTTTCTGGAGGAGGAATTCATATGGTTGACCAAATTTGTTTAAACTTTAATGATCTTCCTGTTTCAGTTACTGCTTACTCAAACAAAATCTCTACTAGGAATTCTAAGTTTAAATATAATGATTTTACTGTGTGTTTACTAAAGTTTAAGGATAATAAAATTGCGAAAATTACAGCGAATTTTGGATCTGTAACTAACCACCATCATTTATTAAAATTTTATGGTACCAAAGGCACTATATTTAAAGATTACAGTGAAACAAAATTAATTTTTAATCGTGATAAAGAAAAATCAAAAGTTATAAAAATTAATAAAACACTTAAATACAATAAATCAAATTTATTAAAACAATATATTGATTTTATAGAAAGAAAAAAGAAATATAAAACTTTACCAAATCAAAATTATATTATCAATTTGATGCTAATTTGTTTAGCAGTAGACTATTCAATTAAAAAAAATAAAGAAATAAAAATTAATTATAAGAATATATGTTTTAAATGAAATACTATCCTTTTGGTAAACCTATATTAAATAGTTCAAGATACTTAAAAGATTTTCAATCGATTCTAAAAAGTGGAAGATTAGTTCACGGCAAAAACATTGAAAAATTTGAGAATTCTTTTGCCAAATATACACATGCAAAAAGTGCTATTTCAGTATCATCTTGTACTACAGGTATGACCTTATTTTACCATAGCATAGGCATTAAAAGTGGTGATGAAATAATTTTACCATCACAAACCCACGTAGCAACTGCTCACGCGATAACGGCTTCTGGTGCTAAACCAATTTTTATTGATAGTGATAAATTTTCAGGAAATATAGATTTAGAAAAAATTTCAAAAAAAATTACGAGCAGAACTAAAGCTATTACAGTTGTGCATTACCTAGGAAATCCTGTCGACATGGAAGGAGTAATGACTTTAGCCAAAAAGCATAATTTATTTGTTCTAGAAGACTGTGCATTAGCTTTAGGAGCGAAATATAAAAATAAACATGTTGGATTGATTGGTGATGCTGGATTTTTTTCATTCTATCCAGTCAAACATATTACAACCGGCGAAGGTGGAATGATTATTTTAAATAATACAAAATATGAAAAAAAATTAAAAAAAATGAGGGCTTTTGGTTACAATAAAGACCTTAATCAAAGATCAATACCCGGGTTTTATGATGTAGATGATTTTGGGTTCAATTTTAGAATGGGTGAAATAAATGCCGCAATAGGTATCAGACAATTAAAAGATTTGGACTTATTTTTAAAATTAAGAAAGAAAAATTATCAATTTTTAAGTGACAATTTAAAAAATATAAAAAATTTAAGANTAATAAAACATGATTATAATAAAAAATTTAAAAGTTCGTTTTATTGTTTTACTATTTTACTGGATAACAAAATAAAATATAAGAGATTTGAAATAATGGAAAAAATGAATAATTCTGGAATTGGTACGAGTATATATTATCCTAAACCAGTGCCCTTGTTAAAATATTACAAAAAACTTTATAATCAAAAATCTTCAAATTATATTAATGCGAGGTACTTTAGTGATAACTCAATTTGTCTTTCTGTGGGGCCACACTTAACTTTAAATAATTTAAAAAGTATGGTTAGAATAATTAAAAATATTTTAAAAAATTATAAATGAAAAAAGTTTTGATAGTTGGAGGCTGTGGGTTTATTGGTCATAATTTAGCAATTAAACTCTCTTCCTACGGACACGATATAACAGTTGTTGATAGCTTCGCAGTGAATAACTTAATCACACTTATAAATAATCAGGACGATTTACCTTACCCTGAATTGTCGAAAAAAATCTTAGAAGAAAGAATTAAATTAATAAAAAATAATAATATCAAGATGTATATTCAGGATGCTAGAGATTATCACGGAATAAGCAAAATTATAGATACCGTTAAACCACAAATAGTAATACATCTAGCAGCTGTTTCACATGCAGATAGATCTAATAAGACACCCTATAATACCTTTGATCATAGTTTAAGAACTTTAGAAAATATACTTGATGCNATTAAAANAGCAAAATATTTAGAGCAATTTATTTTCTTATCCTCAAGCATGGTATATGGAAATTTTGATGGGAAAAATGTTGACGAAAAAACAAGGTGTGAACCTATGGGAATTTATGGTGCATTAAAATATGCAGCAGAAAAAATTATAATAGCCTATAATCAAGTATTTAATTTGAATTACACAATTGTGCGACCTTCAGCTCTCTACGGGGAGAGGTGTATAAGTAGAAGAGTTGGACAAATTTTCATAGAAAATGCACTTTATAAAAAAGATATTATAATTAACGGTTCTGGAGAAGAAAAATTAGATTTTACCTATATAGATGACTTAATACAAGGTATTTCAAAAATTATCGGAAATAAAAAATCTTATAATCAGATTTTTAATATAACTTATGGAGATGGTAGAAAAATTACTGATCTTGTTGAAATACTTAAAAAAAATTTCACAAGTATAAAAATGGAATTTAAAAAAAGAGATAAATTAATGCCAGAGAGAGGAACACTATCAACAAGTAAAGCAGAAGAACTTTTAAATTATAAATCAGAGTGGCCACTAGAAAAAGGCTATAATAATTATATTTCTTGGTATAAAAAATTTTTTAATAATTAAAATGTTTATAACCGATCGTTGGTTGTCAAAAGTTTTAAAATTAAATGCTTATCATAGTAATAATATTATATTACCAGTAAAAATTAAAAAAAAGAAAAGGGTATTTATCACTATAAAAGATAAGAAATTTTTTAAGAATACAAAAAAAAGTAAGTTTAAATTTATCGGTAAAAATATAATTCTTAAAAAAAAAATTTTTAAAGAAAAAAATTTAATTAATAATAAAATTAAATTTTTGATTGTTTCAAGAAAATACAAACAAAAAATTATAAAACTCTGCATAAAGAATATGAGTCATAGCAGATTTGATTTGGATAAAAGATTGTCAAAATATCAAATACGTAAAATTAGAACTGCTTGGATAGCTGAATATTTTAAAAAAAAAAAATTGAAAAATACTCATATTATGCTTTTAAATAATAAATTAATTGGGTTTGTATTTTTAAAAATTAAAAAAAAAAATGCTATTATAGATTTAATTTGTATCGATAAAAAGTATTCTGGATCTGGTTTTGGAAAATATCTAATATTATATTTACAAACTTATTATAACAAATTTAAAAATATAATTGTTGGTACTTATACTAAAAATAAGAAAGCTTTGAATTTTTATAAATCAAGTAAATTTAAAACGATTTACACATATAATGTGTATCATTATTATGCAAAATAATCACAAAAAGGCATTTATAATTGCTGAAATAGGTAATAACCATGAAGGGTGTTTTTATCAAGCAAAGAAATTAATTAATGCAGCAAAAAAATGTGGTGTGGACGCTGTTAAATTACAATATATAAATCCAAATAAATTTATTCCTCCTAGTGATAAAAAAAATCTAAAAAAGTACGAACGTTTTAAATTAAGTAAAGAAAATTTTCTAAAATTAATCAAATATAGCAAAAAGAAAAAGATCAAAATATTTTCTACTTTTTTCGATTTTAACTCCTTTAATGAGTTTAAAAAATATTTCGATATGTATAAAATTTCATCCACAGATAATAATTTCTATGATTTTATTAAAACTATAGTTAAAGAAAAAAAAAGAACATTTATATCATTAGGGTTATTGACAAATATAGAAATCAAAAAATTAATAAATTTTTTAAACAAAATTGATCAAAATAATCATAAATACATAACACTTTTACATTGTTCTTCATCCTATCCATTGGCTTATAATGAAGCAAATTTAAAACAAATTTTATTTTTGAAAAAAAATTATCCAAAATATCAAATTGGATATTCAGATCACACTTTGGGTATTGAGACTTCATTGTGCGCACTTTCTTTAGGTGCCGAAGTAATAGAAAAACATTTTACTTTAAATAATAATTTTTCAAAATTTAGAGATCATAAATTATCTTCTAATCCAAACGAAATGGAGCAGCTTGTTAAAAAATCAAAAATTATAAATCAACTACTTACTACTAAATCTTTTAAAAAAACTAATCAGTTTAAAAATAAAAAATTTTATAGAAGATCAATATTTGTTAATAAGGATTTAAAAAATGGTTCAAAAATAAAAATTAAAGATCTTGATTTTTTCAGAGCAAGTAAGGGTATCAGTGTAAGATATTTGAGTAAAGTAGTTAATAAAAAGTTGAAACAAAATATTAAAAAAGGGAATTTGTTATCAAAAACATTTATTAAATAATCTTTATGTGTGGAATATCAGGATTTTACGGTCTTAAATCAATTAACAAAAACACAATAAATAAAACACTGAAGCTTATGAAAAATAGAGGCCCAGAATTTTCAGATTATAAGGTGTTTATAAATAATCAGAATATTATTTATCTTTTACATAGCAGATTAAGTATCATTGATCTTAATCAGCGATCAAATCAGCCATTTATTCTTGATAATTATGTAATCACATTTAACGGTGAAATTTATAATTTTAAAGAATTAAAGCAAAAACTAATAGAAAAAAATGTAAAATTTAAAACTAATTCTGACACCGAGGTTTTATTACAATATTTTAAAATTTATAGAGAAAAATGCTTTGATTTTTTCGAGGGAATGTGGGCTTTGGCTATTTATGATAAAAAAACTAACGAACTTATTTTATCAAGAGACAGGTTTTCTGAAAAACCATTGTATTACTATCAGGAAGGTTATAATTTTTATTTCGGATCAGAAATAAAATATATCAAAGAATTATCAAACAAACAGTTTACTATTAATAAAAAGAAAATAATTAATTATTTAAATCTTGGCTATAAATCTTTATTTAAAGATACTGATACTTTTTATAAAAATATTTATTCATTAAACAGTGGGGAGTATGTAATACTTAATAACAAAAGTTTAATTAGAAAAAAATATTGGAAAATAAATACGAAAATAAATTATAAAATCTCACAAAAGGAAGCATTAAATACAATAGAATCTTTGCTTTCACGAGCAATAAGTTTAAGAACTGTTTCAGACGTACCAATTACTTTTTGCATGGGTGGTGGTGTAGACTCAGCTGTGCTTGCATCATATTGTGTTAAAAAATTAAATTTAAAGATTAGAACTTATTCAATTGTTGACTCAGATCAAAGATATAATGAATTACCAAACATAAGAAGAATATTAGATGATTTGAAATGTCAAAATAGAATAATTAATATTAATAGAAAAGACTGTCTAAAAAATCTTAAAGAAATAATTAAATATCATGACTCACCTTTAGGGACAGTTACGAATTACCTTCATTGGCTATTAATGAAAGAAATTAAAAAAGATGGATACAAGGTTTCTATATCAGGTACAGCTGCAGATGAAATATTTTCAGGATATTACGAGCATTTTTTACTAAACTTTCACTCATTAAAAAATATAAAAAAAAATTTAAAAAATGAAGTTTTTTATTGGAAAAAAAATACTTTTAAAAACGTAAGAAATAAATTTTTTCGTAATACTCATTTATATATAGATAATCCAAATTTTAGAGATCATGTTTACGATGAGTATAAAAAATTGTCTTCTTATTTAAATGAACCAATTAATATGAAATTTCATGAAGAAAAATATTGCTCAAATCTTAATAATAATAGAAGACTAAATGAGTTATTCCACGAGACTACACCATTGATATTAAGTAATGAAGATAAAAACGCGATGATGAATTCAGTAGAAAACAGATCACCTTATTTAGATAAAAATTTAATTGAATTTATGTTTAGCATTAATCCCACATACAATATTCAAAATGGTATTACAAAATATTTGTTAAAAGAGACTGCAAAAGATTATGTTGATTATAAAGTTTTATATGAATCCAAGAAAATGGGCTTTAATTGTTCTATAGACACCCTCATAAATTTCAATTCTAAATCGATGAAAAATTTTATGCTTGAGAAATCACCATTAGATGAATTTCTAAATAAGAAAAAAATAAGTCTTTTACTAAATAGTAATTACAAGCCGAATTATCAAAGCAAATTTTTATTTAATATCGTGAATACAAAACTGTTTTTAGAAAATAATTTATAATGCGTAATCTGAAAAAATATAAATACTGTAAAATTTGTATACTACCTAACACAAGACCGAATTTAAAATTAAACTCTAATGGTATTTGTAATGCATGCGATAATAATAACATAAAAAAAATAAAAGAAATAAAATGGAAGCAAAGAAAAAAAAAATTTATTCAAATTATAAAAAAGGTAAAAAAACGTAATTGCACGTATGATTGTGTAATTCCAGTGAGTGGTGGAAAAGATAGTACATGGCAAGTTTTGATTGCATTGAAATATAAACTTAAGCCTTTGTGTGTATCTTGGAAATCTCCAGCTAGAAATATGTTAGGTCAAAAAAATCTCAATAATTTAATAAATTTGGGTGTTGATCATCTTGATGTATCTTTAAACCCTATTATTGAAAAAAAATTTATTCTTAAGGCTTTTAAAAAATTTGGTAATCCACTTATTCCAATGCATTTAGCATTACACGCAATACCCGTGAAAATCGCAATTGAAAAAAAAATACCTTTAATCTTGTGGGGAGAGAATTCCGCATACGAATATGGAGGAGATAAGAAATTCAAAGGATATGAAATGACAAATAAATGGAGAAAAAATTTTGGGGTGAACGAGGGAAAAAATATAAGCTATTGGTTTGATGATAATTTAAATAAAAGAAATTTAGATTCTTATTCTATACCTAGCTCTGAACTTATTAAAAAATTTAAAATTAATGAAATTTTTCTAGGATATTTTTTCGATTGGTCTCCAAAAAAAATTTTTAATATTTCAAAAAAATTTGGATTTAAATCGGCTAAAGAACCAAAAACTGGATTATACAAGTTTGCAGATATTGATGATGAATTTTTAATTACGATTCATCATTTAATGAAGTGGTATAAATTTGGTTTTACAAGAGAATGGGATAACCTATCAATTGAAATTAGAAAGAATAATATCTCAAGAAAAAATGTAATAAAAATCTTAAAAAATTTAGGTTTTAAGAAACCTAAAAAAGAAATTGATTTATTTTGTAAATATTTAAGTATAAAGAAGTCTAAATTTTATGAAATTGTTGAAAAACATAGAAATAAAAAAATATGGTTTAAAAATAATAGCAAATGGATTATAAAAAATTTTTTGATAGATAAATGGAAATGGTAAAATGAAAAAAGAATTCAATAAAAAAGGTTACGTAATTCTAAAAAAATTTTTTAATAGTAAGGAAATCAATTCTTTATATGAAAATTTGTGGAATTGCAGCTATTATTATCTTTATAAACTGAAACCTTACAGAAATTTTTTAAATAAATTAAAAAAAAATAAATCAAACTTTTATTATAAATTTTCTAATTTTTACAATTTTTTTGAAAAGGACGAAAAAAATACGTTACATACTTTGCAACATATTTATGCCCAAAATACTGAAATACAGAGTTTCTTTTTTACAGAGAAACTGAAGAAAATCTATTCAGAATTACTAGGCATTAAACATAGCCAACCTTTATTTTTACATGGTCCAAATATATTTGTTAATAAGCCAAAGACAAAAAGATTACTTTATAAATGGCATTCGGAAGCAAGATTCTATCCTAAAAGAAGAAATTTTTTAAATATATGGTTTCCATTATTTACAAATAAAAATAAAAAGAATGGAACAATGCAGATTGTGGAAGGTTCCCATTTGAACTTTGATTATCCAATTAATGAATATATTGGATATGATAAAAAAACATTAAACTCACAAAATAATTTTTATCAAAAAGAAATACCATCAAAATATTTAAAAAATTTTAAAAAGAAAAGTGTTGAAATTAATGTTGGTGACTTAATTTTATTTGAAAGGAATCTTGTGCATTCCTCGGCATTAAATTCCTCTAAAGATTTTTCTTTTGCTTTAACTGGTAGACTTTGGGATTTTAGTAAAGATTTCACATTATCGTCTAATTTTGGTATTAATGAAAATTCGTACTCAAGAAATCAATTGAATGGCCATCCTGATATCGAGGATTATTAAAAGAGAAAGAATGCAAATTAAAAAATTAAAAAAAAAATGGAAAACTGGTTTGAAAAATAATATTTTTATAAAGGAAAAATTTAGTATCAAATTAAATATAAATGAACAAATAAATTTTGTAACCAAAAACTTTAATCAAATAGATAACGAGATTTGTAAAAAAAATTGGGGATACTACTTAACACCCTCTATTAATAAAAGACTAAAAAATTATAATCATAAAGTATACATGCTAAAAAATTTAGAAAAAAACCATTTTATTGCA